>NZ_PSVU01000018.1:0-64695 GCF_002932515.1 Rathayibacter sp. AY1D5 | reverse complement strand
CTAAGATATGAGTCGACCTCAAGATAGGGATGCGCGGGGCTCCCCCTCTGGAGTTGCTCGAGGAGACGCAGAGTCTCGCTTGCACGGGAGTCAGCCCTCGAGTCGGAGCGTCGGGGCGAACGCCCCGATGAGGGTGATCGAATTGGACAGCTGCGTCGACCCTCGTGGCGGCCAGACCGTCGGTCTGCCGGCTGTTCACGAGCGGTTGCAGCGACTCGCAGACACAGCGGCGAGATGTCGATCGCGGGTCTCTGTACCCGCTCGTCTCTGCCTGGCTACGGCAAGGTCGTACCTGAGCTATAGATTGAAGATCTTGTGATTCTTGAGGGCTGACTCCCGTGCAAGCGAGACTCTGCGTCTCCTCGAGCAACTCCAGAGGGGGAGCCCCGCGCATCCCTATCTTGAGGTCGACTCATATCTTAGAACCAGCCGGCGATTTGCACCGGCTGCGGCGGGTTGCTTCCGGATTGGCGGAGAACTCTGGCTCGGAAGCGACCTCTGATGCGTGAATCGGCCTACGCCTCCGCAACTTAGAGCAAGAGATGTGCTATCTCTTGCGCATGACCGCGTCGATCGCAACGACCCTCACCGCTTCTGAACGTGCTGTGCTACTGGCGGCCCGTCGAGGGGTCGTCGAAGATCTCCGCCTCAGGGGGCAAGAAGAACGGCGAATACGTGGGGAGTTGCTCCGTCTTCTTCTGACCGCTCCCGGAGAACTGGGGGAACCATCTCCGGTCGCTGTCAGGCTCCGAGGTGCGCGGATCACTGGGTCTCTCAACGTCGGCGACCGATCGATTATCTGCCCTCTAGCTCTTGAGGAGTGCGCTTTCGATAGGCCGCTCATTCTGACCAAGGCAAGAGCGTCGAACATAAGTCTCCGTGGATCAAAGATGCGTGGGCTGAGCGCCCGGCACATCGTCATGAGCGGCGCTCTCAACCTCGCCGAAGGGTTCGAATGCCGCGGTCAGGTGAATCTGTTCGGGGCTCGCATGGCGAGAGTGGAAGCGGTCGGCGGTCGTTTCATCAATCCGAACGGCAAGTCACTCAATGGGAACTATCTTCACGTGGAAGGCTTTGCCTCCTTCGAAGACACAATCATTAAGGGGGTCGTTCAGTTGATCGGAGCCACCGTCAATGGTCAGCTAGATTTTACTGGAGCGCGTGTGGAGAGCGCCGCCGAGTTCTCGATCGAGCTCGACTCGGCCTCAATCCACGGCGGAATCGAATTTCAGAACGCCACGGTGAATGGCGGGATCTGGCTCGTGGGCCTGGTCTCGCGCGGGGAGCTCGCCTTTCACGAAGCGAGCATTCTCGCGCCGGGGCTCAGGGCAATAGATGCGTCCTCCGCCGACCTCGGTGCAGTGATCCTCTCCGACGCTACGATCGTAGGGGAGGTAAAGATCGCCGGATCTCGCCTCCGCGTTCTTGACTGTACCGACACGACGCTGAAAAACGAGGGCAAGACCTGCCTGGACCTAGACGGCTCTACAGTCTCCGGTCCAGTGCATGCCCTATTCAAGGAAATCTCAGGCCGACTCGACCTCACGAACGCGACGATGGAGACGTACCGAGATACACAGTCATCCTGGCCGACGTCGGCGCAGCTCATTGGGGTCTCCATCGGGCGCCTAAGAGGAGATGAGGAGGCTGATGGAGCGAATAGAGACGCGCTTCGCTCGCGCTTGGAATGGATCAAGCTGGACGACCGATACCACCCGGAGAAGTATGCCGCTGTCGCTGATGCTTACCGGAACGTAGGTCGAGGCACCTTCGCGACGCAGGTCCTCATGGCAGGAAAGCGTGAGGCGGCGGTATCCACGAAGGGCCCAGGGAAAATCATGGCACTTCCCCTGAGCCTCCTACTGCGGGTCACAGTTGGATACGGTTACCGGCTCGAGCGAGCACTCGGCTGGCTCTTGTCACTAATCGTCCTCGGGAGCTTGCTTATCGATGCGGCGAACAAATTTGGCCTCTTTCGTGCTAAAGAATCGAACCCCCCTTTCAATTCAGTGCTCTTCGCAATTGATCTCCTCTTCCCGGTCGTTTCTCTCGGGCAGGCCGACGCTTTTATCGCGTGCGGCTGGGTCCAATGGTTGACGGCGACAATGTCGCTTCTCGGATGGCTTCTTGGTGCGATCGTTGTGGCAGCCCTGGCAGGACTCCTGCAGAGGAAGCAGGTTTGAGCACTTTTCGGCGTAGGCACGGGGGCGCCCATGAGCGTCGATGTTCGACAATTGAACACTCGAGTATGATTCGTGATACCTGCGCCGCACGAAGAAACCCCAGCCGCGTCGTCGACACCTCTTTCTCGCTGGATTGAGCGCGCATAGGTCGTCTTCGAAAGTTCTGTTGATTCGGAAACAATCGATGATTGGAAGCATGCGCAAAAGGTGTGTGTACGGGTGATCAGTTGCTGAAGGCGATCTAATAGGGGTGTTAATTACGAATTATGCCGCTACTGGTGATTGCGGTAAGTTGCCTCTCTGTGGAGAACGCGTATCCGGGGCTCAGGCAGTAGAACAGGGAGGACGAAGCAGTGGAGAGTATGCCGAGCGCCCGCGGATCACAATGCGGAGAATAATCCATCATTGCGTCAGACTTAACAAAGAATTAGGTTCGCCGCGTCAACGGCCCGGCTTCAGCGTTAGCTCGGACCCCGCAGGTCTCGCTTGACGCTGGCTGCAATCTCCCTCGAAGTAATCGCCCTCGCCGACATCCAATAGTCGAAATCATATTTGCTCCGCCGAGGGGGTGCGAGCGTAGGCCTGTTCTGCTTCGGGGCCATGAGCCGACGCCGACCGCGCGCGCTCCCCTTACTTCCGCTGGTTCAGCACCTTCGTCCCCACCCCCGCGATCGCAGCACCCACGATCGGCGCGACCAGGAACACCCACACCTGCCCCAGAGCGTCCGGCCCCGCGAACACTGCCGCAGCGATCGACCGTGCCGGGTTCACCGACGTGTTGCTCACCGGGATGCTGATCAGGTGCACGAGGGTCAGCGTGAAGCCGATGGCGAGTGGCGCGACGGCCTTGTACTCGCTCTTGGCGGTGACGGAGAGGATGACGGCGACGAAGACGGCGGTCAGGACGATCTCGGTCAGCAGAACCGCGCCGAGGCCGAAGCCGCCGGGGGAGGCGGCGCCGTAGCCGTTGGAGGCGAAGCCGGAGTCGCGGGCGGCGGCGAGGTAGCCGGCGGGGCCGTCGGCGGCGACGAGGAAGACCATTCCGGCTCCGATGAGCCCGCCGAGGATCTGGCTGACGATGTAGCCGGGGATGTGCTTCCACTCGGTGCGGCCGGCGATGGCGAGGCCGATGCTGACGGCGGGATTGAAGTGGCCGCCGGAGATGTGGCCGACGGCGTAGATGCCGGCCATCACGGTGAGGCCGAAGGCGAGGGCGACGCCGAGGAAGCCGACTCCGAGCGCGTTGCCGGAGTCGGGGAAGGCGGAGGCGAAGACCGCGGTGCCGACGCCGCCGGTGACCAGGAGGAAGGTGCCGAGCGCCTCCGACGCGTAGCGCGCTCCGGCCGAGTACTGCTCGGCGTGCTCGGTGCGCTGCTCGCTCGTGGTGCGGCTGGCGGAGTGGGGGCGGGCCATGATCGTTCTCTCTCTCGGGTCGGGGGAGTGCCTGCGGGGTCACCGGGCACCGGGACACTCCAGCACCAGCCAGCCGGGCCGGAGTCGGGACGCGGAGGGCTCTCAGATTCCGTCGCTCGACGGTTCCGTGAGCGGCCTGGAGCCACTCGCTCGGCGGCCATCCCGGGTGCCCATGCGCAGGCGTCCGACACCGTAGCGATCGGCCGACGCGTGCGCGTCCCAGCACCGGGGACAGGCGGGAATTACGCCCCAGGTGGCACGCGCACCGCCCCGTTCACCTCCCTCTTCTCCTCCGCCCACCTCCCTGCTACGGTGCTCTGAACCGGTTTACAAAACCGGTTCAGACGCGGCGACGAGCGAAGGAGCTCCTATGGCGGGCAGACCGACGATCCTCGACGTCGCGCGCGAGGCCGGCGTGAGCAAGGCGCTCGTCTCGTTCGCGCTCAACGACCGGCCGGGCGTCTCGCCCGACTCCCGCGAGCGGATCCTCCGTGTCGCCGCCGAGCTCGGCTACCGGCCCAGCCTCACGGCCCGTTCCCTCTCCACCAGCGTCTCGTTCGCGGTGGGCCTCGTCGTGGCGCGCGACCCGGCGGTCATCGCGGCCGATCCGTTCTTCCCCTCCTTCATCTCGGGAGTCGAGCGCGTGCTCGCCGAGCGCGGCCGGGTGCTGGTGCTGAGCGTGGTCAATCCGGGCGCCTCCGAGGAGGCCGTCTACCGCACGCTCGCGGCCGACCGCCGCGTCGACGGCGTGTTCCTCACCGACCTGCGGCAGGACGACTCCCGGCCGGCGCTGCTCGCCGAGCTGCAGATCCCGGCCGTCACGCTCGGGCGCCTCGAGGGCTCCTCCTCACCGGCCGTCGTGATGGACGACTCGGCCGGGATCGCCGACGCCGTCCGGCACCTGGCGGAACTCGGCCACCGCCGCATCGCCCACGTCGCCGGGCCGGACCACCTGCTCCACTCCTCCCGCCGCCGCGACGCCTTCACGCGGGCCTGCACCGACGCGGGGCTCGAGCCCACCGCGCTCGTCGCCACCGACTTCAGCGCGGAGCAGGGCGCGGCGGCCACGGAGCGGCTCCTCGACAGCCCGACCCCGCCCACCGCGATCGTCTTCGGCAACGACCCGATGGCCATCGCGGGCCTCGGGGTCGCTCATGCCCGCGGGCTCCGGCTCCCCGACGACCTCTCGATCACGGGCTTCGACGACTCCGAGATCGCCGCCCACGTCTACCCGTCGCTGACCTCGGCCCGCACGCGCCCCGCGCGCTGGGGCGAGGAGGCCGCCCGCACGCTGCTCGACCTCATCGAGTCCGGCAGCGCCCCCGACGTCGACCTCGAGCCCGCCGGGCTCGTGGTGCGCCACTCGACCGCTCCTCCGCGGCCGTCGACCCACTGAAGACGCGTGCGCACCGTCGCGCACGCCGGACAAGGAGAACACCATGGCCCCCTCGACGACGAGACGCTGGCTGACCGGGATCGCCACCGCCTCCCTCGCGACCCTCGCCCTCACCGCCTGCAGCGGCGGCGGCGGAGCGTCGACCGACCTCACCGCCACCGGACCGATCACCATCTGGTACTCGAACAACGAGCAGGAGGTGCAGTGGGGCAAGGCCATGGTCGACGCGTGGAACGCGGACCACCCGGACGAGGAGATCACCGGGCAGGAGATCCCCGCGGGCAAGAGCAGCGAGGAGGTCATCGGAGCCGCGATCACGGCCGGCAACGCGCCGTGCCTCGTCTTCAACACGGCCCCGAGCGCGGTCGGCCAGTTCGAGCGCCAGGGCGGACTCGTCGACCTCTCGACGTTCGACGGCGGCGCCGACTACATCGAGACCCGCAGCGGCGACCTCGCGGAGCAGTACCAGAACGCCGACGGCGAGTACTTCCAGATGCCGTGGAAGAGCAACCCGGTCGTCATCTTCTACAACAAGGACCTCTTCGCGAAGGCGGGACTCGACCCCGAGAACCCGTCGCTGTCGACCTACGACGACTTCCTCGCCACATCGAAGACGCTCGTCGAGTCGGGCGCCGCTCCCGCCGCGATCCAGCCCGCGCCCACCAGCGAGTTCTTCCAGACCCAGTTCGACTTCATGCCGCTCTACGCCGCGGCCACCGGAGGGACGAGCCTCGTCGAGGACGGCAAGGCCACCTTCGCCGACGACGACGGCTACGAGGTCGCCGACTTCTGGAAGAGCCTCTACGACCAGGGCCTCGCCGGCCGCGAGCAGTACCAGGGCGACGCCTTCGCCGACGGCCAGGCCGCGATGTCGATCGTCGGCCCGTGGGCGGTCTCGGTCTACGACGACCTGAACTGGGGCTCCGTCTCGGTGCCCACCCCCGACGGCACGCCCGCCGAGGACACCTGGACCTTCAGCGACGCGAAGAACGTCGGCCTCTACTCCGCCTGCGCCAACAAGGGCACGGCGTGGGAGGTGCTGAAGTTCGCGACCAGCGAGGAGCAGGACCGCTCGCTGCTCGAGACCACCGGGCAGATGCCGCTGCGCACCGACCTGCAGACCACCTACGCCGTCTACTTCGAGGCGAACCCCGCCTACCAGCGCTTCGGCGACCAGGCGAGCCGCACCATCGAGGTGCCGTCCGGACCGAACACCGTGCAGATGCTGCAGGCGATCCGCGACGCGTGGGGCAAGACGGTCATCTTCGGCGAGGGCGACGTGAAGACGGCGCTCGACGGAGCGGCCGAGACCGTCACCGGGCTCGCCGGCCAGCAGTGACCCGGCCGTGACCACCCTCACCCGCCGGCCCGCGCCGGCCGGGGCACCGGGGAAGCGGAGCCTGGTGCACCGCGTCCTCGGGCCCCAGCCCCTCGGGCTGCTGTTCGGCAGCCCCTACCTCCTCTTCGTGCTCGCGGTCTTCGCGTTCCCGGTCGTCTACTCGGTCTGGATCGCGTTCCACGACTTCTTCTTCGCAGCTCCCGGCGTGCAGGTGGAGCGGCCCTTCGTCGGCCTCGACAACTTCGTCGCGGCGTTCTCGAGCCCGCAGGTCATCCGCTCCTTCGGCAACATCGGGATCTTCCTGGTGATCAACGTGCCGCTGACGGTGGTGCTCTCGCTCCTTCTCGCCGCGGCGCTCGACAAGGTCGTGCACCTGCGGACGTTCCTCCGCGTCAGCTTCTACGTGCCCTACGTCACGGCGAGCGTCGCGGTCGTCGGCGTCTGGCTGTTCCTCTTCAACGGGAACGGGCTGGTCAACAGCCTCCTCGGGCCGCTCGCGCCGAACCCGTCGTGGCTGATCAACGAGCAGCTCGCAATGCCGATCATCGCTCTCTACGTCACCTGGAAGCAGCTCGGGTTCTACATCCTGCTGTACCTGGCGGCGCTCCAGAACGTGCCGAAGGAGCTCTACGAGTCGGCCTCGACCGACGGCGCCGGACGCATCCGCCAGTTCTGGTCGGTGACCGTGCCGAGCGTGCGGCCGGCGACCCTCCTGGTGCTGCTGGTGTCGACCGTCACCGGGGCGAACCTCTTCACCGAGCCCTACCTCCTCACCGGCGGAGGCGGCCCCAACGGCGCGTCCGCCTCGCCCGTGCTGCTGATGTACCAGCTCGGGATCCAGCAGGGGCAGCCCGACGTGGCCTCGGCCATCGGCGTGGTCCTGGTGCTGCTGGTGCTGGTCATCGCCTATCTGCAGAACCGCTTCGCGGGGGAGAGGAACTCATGAGCACCCTGTCCAGTGCCGGAGGCGCCGCCTCGGCCGTGCCCGCCGCCGTCGCCCCCGAGAAGTCGCCGCGGAGGCGTCCCGTCGGCTCCAGCCGCGGAGCCGTGATCCTGCGAGGCGTCGTGCTCGCGATCGGCGCGATCGTCTTCCTCTTCCCCTTCTACTACATGATCGTCGGCTCCCTGCAGACGGATCCGGACCCGACGCTGGCGGGCGCGATCCCGGAGCCGGGCAACCTCACGCTCGACAACTACGTCAACGTGAACGAGCGGATCAGCCTGCTCACCGGACTGGTCAACTCCGGGATCTTCACCGGCGGCGTCCTGCTGTGCACGGTGTTCTTCGGCGTCCTCGCCGGATACGCGCTCGCGATGCTGCAGTGGCGGGGGCGCAACGCGGTGTTCGCGCTCGCCCTGCTGGTGCAGGTCATCCCGTTCCAGCTGCTGCAGATCCCGCTCTACGTGCTGATCGCGCGCGACTACGGCCTCGCGGACAGCCACCTCGGGATGATCCTGCCGTTCGCCATCAACTCGACGGCGGTGATCATCTTCCGGCAGTACTTCCTGCAGCTCCCCAAGGAGCTGTTCGAGGCGGCCCGGATCGACGGTGCCGGCGAGCTGAAGCTGCTGTGGACCATCGCGCTCCCGCTGGTGCGGCCCGCGCTGGTGACCGCCGTGCTGCTGACCTTCATCGGCCCCTGGAACGAGTTCCTCTGGCCGTTCCTCATCACCAAGGACGCGTCGCTGCAGCCGCTCGCCGTGTCCCTGGCCAACTACATCTCGAACGTGGCGTCGTCGACCGACAACCCGTTCGGGGCGATCCTCGCGGGAGCCGTCGTGCTCGCCGCCCCCGTCGTGGTGCTGTTCATCGTGTTCCAGCGCTACTTCGTCTCGACCGATCTCGGATCCGGAGTGAAAGGCTGACCATGTCTCCCACCCTCACCACTGTCCCCTACCGTCTCGAGCGCGTCGGCGTCGTGATGGAGCCCGCCCCGGGCGACGCCCTCGAAGCCGAGGGGGTGCTCAACCCCGGCAGCGGCCGCGGACCCGACGGCGAGCTGTACCTCCTGCCCCGGATGGTCGCCGCCGGCAACGTCTCCCGCGTGGGGCTCGCCCGCGTGATCGTCGAGGGCGGCGTGCCCGTCGGAGTCGAGCGCGAGGGCGTCGTGCTCGCGCCCGACCGCGGCTTCGAGCGCGGCGCGCACAACGCCGGCGTGGAGGATCCGCGGATCACCTTCATCGAGGCGCTCGGCCTGCACGTGATGACCTACGTCGCCTACGGGCCGCTCGGGCCCCGGACGGCGCTCGCCGTGTCCGAGGACCTCCGCGACTGGCGGCGCCTGGGCCCGGTGACCTTCGCCTACGACGACGCGCTCGACATCGACCTGGGCCTGTTCCACAACAAGGACTGCGTGTTCTTCCCCGAGATCGTCGAAGCACCGGACGGCACGCGCTCGTTCGCCGTGCTGCACCGGCCGATGTGGGACCTCGGCGAGACGCGGCCGGGCGAGGGCGTGCGCCTCCCGGCCGGGATCGAGGACCCGCGGCAGAGCATCTGGATCAGCTACGTGCCGGTGGACGAGGTCGACCGCGACCTGGCGAGCCTCACGCGCTGGACGCGGCACCGGTTCCTCGCGGGCCCGGAGTTCCCGTTCGAGGAGCTCAAGGTCGGCGGCGGCCCCGCGCCGCTGCGCGTGCCCGAGGGGTGGCTGCTCATCCACCACGGGGTGACCGGAGTGATCGACAGCGCCTTCGCGCAGCAGCAGCACGTGAACTACTCGGCCGGAGCGATCCTCCTCGACGGCGACGACCCGTCGCGGGTGATCGCGCACACCGCCGAGCCGCTGCTCGAGGCCGAGACGGAGGAGGAGCGCAGCGGGATCGTCCCGAACGTCGTCTTCCCGACGGCGATCGAGGAGATCGACGGGCAGCACTACGTCTTCTACGGCATGGCCGACTCGAAGATCGGCGCGGCCCGCCTCGTCCGCACGGACGGCTGACTCCGCTGATCGAGTCCACCGGCGCCTCCCGCTGATCGAGCAGCCCGCATCGCGGGCCGATCGAGATCCGCCCCCGCACCCCACCCAAGGAGAGTTCGATGACGAACACGCTCACCAGATCGGCGGCCGTCCTGGCCGCCGCCGCCCTCACCGTCGGGGGCCTCGCCCTCGGCGCGACCCCCGCGCAGGCGGCCGAGCCGCTGACGAACACGGCGCACCTCGACTTCCTCCTCGACACCGCCACTCCGGTGCCCGAGCCCGGCCACACCACCTACCGGCTCGACGAGGAGCCGACCCTGGTGATGCCGTGGACCTACGCCGACGCCCGCGACGGCGGCACCTTCGAGCGCGTCGGCGGTGGCCGCCTCGATCCGGCCACCGGCGACTACGAGCAGGGCGCGTTCAACACCGACGACATCTCGCGTGCCGCGGTCGTCTACCTCCGCCACTGGCAGCAGACCGGATCGACCGAGAGTCGCGAGAAGGCCTTCGAGACGCTCCGCGCCCTCGCCTACTTCCAGACCACCGAGGGTGACGACGCCGGGAACGTGGTGCTCTGGATGCAGACCGACGGGGAGCTGAACGCGAGCGCCGAGCCGGTCGAGCTGCCGGATCCCAGCGACTCCGAGGACAGCTACTGGCTCGCCCGCACCCTCTGGGCGCTCGGCGAGGGCTACGCGGCGTTCCGCGACACGGATCCGGAGTTCGCCGCCTTCCTGCAGGAGCGGCTGCGCCTCGGCGTCGCCGCGGTCGACCGCGAGGTGCTCACACGCTACGGCGAGTACGCGCAGGCCGACGGCGTCCAGGTACCGGCCTGGCTGATCGTCGACGGGGCGGACGCCACCTCGGAGGCGCTGCTCGGCCTGTCCGCCTACCTCGAGGCCGCTCCCGACGACTCCGCGGTGCGCACGAGCACGGCCGAGCTCGCCGAGGGCGTCGCCGCCTACGCCCGCACCACGACCACGGAGGCGGACACCACCGCCTGGCCGTACGGCGCGATCCTGCCGTGGACGAAGTCGCGCACGCTCTGGCACTCCTGGTCGTCGCAGATGGCCGGCGGCCTGGCGGCGTCGTCCGCGGCGCTCGACGACTCCTCCCTCCTCGAGCCCGCGCTCGTCGACGGCGCCCGCTTCGCCCCGGAGCTGCTCACCGCCGGCGGCCCCGACAACGGCTGGAACCCCACTCCGACCGACCGCGTGCAGATCGCGTACGGAGCCGACTCCCGCCTGCAGAACTCGCTCGCCCTGGCCGACGCCACCGGCTCCAGCGCCTTCACCGACCTCGCGGGCGTGCAGGGCGCCTGGTTCTTCGGCCTGAACCGCAGCCGCGCTCCGGTGTACGACCCGGCCACCGGAGTCGTCTTCGACGGAGTCCAGGCCGACGGCACCGTCAACCGCAATAGCGGCGCCGAGAGCACCATCCACGGTTTGCTGGCGATGCTGGCGCTCGACGCACACCCGGACGTCGCCGACCGTGCCCGCTCTGTCGCCACCGAGCGCTCGCGCGACGGGCTGACGCTGGTCGAGGCCGAGAGCGCGCGCAGCGGCACCGTCGTGACGCCCGAGTCGTCCTGGACTGGGGAGGCCGGCTGGAGCGGCTCGTACCTCTCGCTGACCGACCCGCGCCGCGCGGTGTCGATCCCGATCGGCTCGTCCACGCAGGACCGCGTGGTGGAGGCCGTCATCGACCAGCCGCAGCGCGGCACGGAGCGCACGCCGCTGAGCGTCTGGACGTCCGGCAAGCGCCCGCTCGACCTGCTCCGCTCGACCGTCGGGTCGCAGGGGGTGACGGAGGCGTCGGGCGCGCTGCTCCCGGAGAAGCTCCGCCGCACCGTGCCGGCCGGCTCGTCGAGCGTCGAGGTCCGCCCGCTGAGCGGCGAGACGCGCCTCGACGCGCTGCTGGTGCGCCCGCTGGTGACGCGCCTCGTGGTCGGAGGAGAGGGCGGCCGCACCGAACTGATCCGCAACTCCACCGACGGGGTGCGCACCACGGCGATCGGCGTCTCGGGCGGCTCCGGCACCCTGCGCGTCTACTCGCAGGACGGCGCGCTCGTGAGCGAGACGTCGCCGTCCGGAGCCGTCTCCGTGCAGCTGCCCGCGCAGGGCTTCGCGGTGCTGGTGGGCTGAGGTCGGCCTGCTGGTCGAGTAGCCGCTACTCGATCGGCAGGGGGCGGTGAGTCCATGGAAGTCGCGGTACTCGCGTTCGAGTACCGCGACTTCTGCGTTCTCGTGGGGCGAGGGCGGCGGGGAGGCGCGCGGCTGGGCGCGGACCATCAAATCGATGAGAGCGCTCTCTCGAAAACGCTTGACCTCTCCGCGGGGGCGTGCGTAAGCTCGCCGCACACCTCGTGAGAGCGCTCTCACATACGCGGAACAGCACGCGTGAGAGCGCTCCCAGGGGTGCCCCACCACCATCACGAAGGAGTGACCGTGCCCTATTCACGACGCACCAGGATCGCCGCGGCGATCGCCGGCGCCTCGGCCCTCGCCCTGATCGTCACCGGATGCTCGTCGGGATCCGACGCCTCCGAGGGCGGCGAGATCGAGCTGACCGTCACCACGTTCAACGCCATGGGCTTCGACGAGCTCTACGGCGAGTACGAGGACGCCAACCCGGGGATCACCATCGTCCCGAACAACATCGACACCGGCGGCAACGCGCGGACCGACGCGTTCACCAAGCTCGCCGCCGGGTCCGGACTCGCCGACGTCGTCGCCATCGAGGAGGGCTGGCTCGGCTCCGTCATGGAGGTCTCGGACCAGTTCGTCGACCTGCGCGACCACGGCATCGAGGACCGCAAGGCCGACTGGGTCGACTGGAAGTACGAGCAGGCGACCGACCCCGAGGGACGCGTCATCGGCTACGGCACCGACATCGGACCCGAGGGCCTCTGCTACAACACCGCCGCCTTCGAGGCAGCGGGCATGCCCACCGACCGCGCCGCAGTCGCCGAGATGCTCGGCGGACCGGACGCGACCTGGGACGACTACTTCGCCGCCGGCCAGAAGTACCACGACGCGACCGGCAAGGCCTGGTTCGACCACTCCGGATTCGTCTGGAACGCCATGGTCAACCAGCTGCCCGAGGGGTACTACACCTCCGACGGCGAGCTGAACGTCGAGGGCAACCCGGAGCTCGAGGAGCGCTGGGGCCAGCTGACCGACGCCACCGCCTCCGGCCTCTCGGCCGCGCAGAAGGCGTGGGACTGGAACAAGGGCAAGTCGTTCACCGACCAGACCTTCGCCACCTTCGTCTGCCCGGGCTGGATGTTCGGCACGCTGAAGAGCAACGTCGAGGCCGGCGGCGGGAAGGCCGAGGCCACCGGCTGGGACTTCGCCGACGTCTTCCCCGGCGGCCCCGCCAACTGGGGCGGCTCGTTCCTCTCGGTTCCGACCCAGTCGAAGCACCCCGCCGAGGCCGCCGCGCTGGCGTCGTGGCTCAGTGAGCCGGAGCAGCAGCTGAAGGCGTTCGAGGCGGCCGGACCGTTCCCGAGCACCCTCGACGCGCAGAAGGAGCTCGCCTCGGCGGCCGCTCCCGACCCCGGCATGAACGACTCCCCGACCGGCGCGATCCTCGCGCAGCGCGCCGAGGGCGTCGTCGCCCAGTACAAGGGCCCGGACGACTCGCTGATCCAGGAGAACGTCTTCGGACCGGTCCTGCAGAAGGTCGACCGCGGCGAGATCGACGGCAAGGAGGGCTGGAACGAGGCGCTCCAGCTCCTCGGTGAGCTCGTCGACTGATCCTTTCGGGCCGACGCCCGGGGGCTGACGCCTCCGGGCCGACGCCCGGGGGCTGACGCCTCCGGGCCGACGCCCACCCGATCCGGGAGGTCCGGTCGCCACCGGACCTCCCGGTCCCCGTGCGGCCGGGCCGTCCGCATCCCGGGCCACCTCGCCGCCGGGAGAAACGCTGCCGCCCGCCGGCCGAGGCCTCTCCGGCCCCGCTGCCCGCGACTCCTCCCGGCCGGCCCCGCCGCACGAGAGACTCCGGCCCCGCCGCATCCCCTCCGACTCCGACTCGACCTCGAAGAGAGCGCCATGACGAGCACACTCACCCCGCCGACCACGGCGACGCCCCCCGCGGGGAAGCGGCGCCCGGCGCCCCGACTCCCGCTGACCTTCCGCCAGCGCGCGAGCCGCTTCGACGTGAAGGCCTCGCCCTACCTCTACATCTCGCCGTTCTTCCTGCTCTTCGCGCTCACCGGAGCGTTCCCGCTGGTTTACACGCTCGTCGTGTCGCTCTACGACTGGCAGCTGCTGCAGGGCCAGGGCGACTTCGTCGGGTTCGCGAACTTCGCGGCCGTGCTCGGCGACCGCTTCTTCTGGAACTCGATCGTCAACACGCTGAGCATCTTCCTGCTCTCCACGATCCCGCAGCTCGCCGTCGCGCTGCTGCTCGCAGCCGCCCTCGACCAGGCGCTGCGGGCCAGCACCTTCTGGCGGATGAGCGTCCTGCTGCCGTACATCGTCTCGCCGGTCGCGGTCGCGCTGATCTTCTCGAGCGTGTTCAGCGACCAGGAGGGCCTGATCAACAACCTGATCGGCCTGGTGGGCATCAGCCCGATCGAGTGGACGAACGACCGCCTCGCCAGCCACGTCGCGATCGCGACGATGGTCAACTGGCGCTGGACCGGCTACAACGCCCTCATCCTCCTCGCCGCCATGCAGGCCGTGCCGCGCGAGCTGCACGAGTCGGCCGCGATCGACGGAGCGAACGCGTTCCGCCGCTTCCGCTCGATCACGATCCCCAGCATCCGGCCGACCCTGATCTTCGTGATCATCACCGCCACCATCGGCGGCCTGCAGATCTTCGCGGAGCCGCGCCTGTTCGACGTGTCGAACGCGGGCGGCATCGGCGGCTCGGACCGGCAGTTCCAGACCACCGTCCTCTACCTCTGGGAGATGGCGTTCTTCCGCCAGAACTTCGGTGAGGCGGCCGCGATCGCGTGGCTGCTGTTCCTCCTGATCGTGCTGATCGGCCTGCTGAACTTCGCGATCTCGCGGCGGATCGCCTCCGTCGAGAACCGGATCTCGCAGCGCTCGAAGCGGCGCTCCGCCCGCCCCGCGACCGCCGACGAGATCGCCGCCGCGGACCCCCTGCTCACCACCACCGGCCTCGGCCAGAACGAGAGCGAGCGATGACCACCTCCGCCGCCTTCCCGGTGCGCCGCGTCCGCGCCTCCCGCGCCGGCCGCGTCGACCGGCCCGGCTTCCTCACGTACGGGCTGCTGAGCGCCTTCATCCTCGGCTCGACCTATCCGCTGTGGTGGTCGTTCGTCGTGGCGAGCGGCTCGAACGCGACCCGCAGCGAGACCCTGCCGCTCGTCCCCGGCGGCAACTTCCTCGCCAACGCCTCGCAGGTGCTGACGGCGATCCCGTTCTGGACGGCGCTGCTGAACAGCGTCATCGTCTCGGGGATCATCACGCTGTCGGTCGTGTCGTTCTCGACGCTCGCCGGCTACGCCTTCGCGAAGCTGCGGTTCCGCGGGCGCGACGGCCTGATGATCGGAGTGGTCGCGACCATGGCGATCCCGACGCAGCTGGGCATCATCCCGCTGTTCATCCTGATGCGGCAGCTCGGCTGGACGGGCTCGCTCGGCGCCGTGATCGTGCCGACGCTGGTCACCGCGTTCGGCGTGTTCTTCATGCGGCAGTACCTGGTCGACGTGATCCCGGACGAGCTGATCGAGGCGGCGCGCGTGGACGGAGCGAACCAGTTCCGGACGTTCCTCACCGTCGCCGTCCCGGCGGCACGACCGGCGATGGCGATCCTCGGGCTCTTCACGTTCATGATGGCGTGGACCGACTTCCTCTGGCCGCTGATCGTCCTCAGCCCCACGAATCCGACCCTGCAGACGGCGCTCGCGCAGCTGCAGTCGGGCTACTACGTCGACTACTCGATCGTGCTGGCCGGCGCCGTGCTCTCGGTGATCCCGCTGCTGGTGCTGTTCCTGCTCGCCGGACGCCAGCTCATCGCGGGCATCATGAGCGGAGCGGTGAAGGGCTGAGGCCCGGAGACTCCCGCGGGACCGGGTCGGGGGACATCGGACCGCGGGACGGGGGCCTCGGGCCCGGGGCCGTGGTGCTCCGGGTCCGGGGGTCGGGAGCTGCGGGGAGGGATCGGGCCGTGGACTGAGCGGTCGGCGGGTTCTCGACCCGGCCGGTCGTCGTGCTCGGAGCATCCCGACCACTGCCGCGCAGGATTCCGCCGATCACGCCCCGTTCGGGCCTCCTGGCCCGACCTGCCGCCACCTAGGCTGGCGCGGAGGAGGCGACATGGAGCCGAAGGACCGGCGCGACGAGGACCCCTCGAGCGGGCCGTCGGAGCCGCGTCCGGGGGACGGGCCGACGCCGTCGGAGCAGGCGCTGCGCGCCATCCGCGATGTCGCGAACGGGGCGGACCCGACGAACGAGGCGTTCCGGCTGTCGAACGACTTCACCGACCGGCAGGCCGAGCGGCTCCGGAGCCTCCTCGCGCGCTTTAGCCGCGGGCGCTGACCGTCACGGGGGCGGCCTGCTGCCGGTGGCGGGCGATCGATCGCTGCGCGCCGGTCGTGTCGGCCATCGCCGAGGCGGCGCCCCCGACCGCCCGGCGTCACCCCGGACGGTCGCTATCCGAGCCCTCGCACGCCGCGGACTCGCTCCGCCGGCCCGGTCCGCCGCCCCGCATCACCCCCGAATGGCCGCGATCCGCGCCCCTTCACGCCGCGGACGCCCCGCACGAGCCCGCTCCTCCGGCGCTCGGCTAGCCTCGGAGGCACCCGCGAGGAAGGCCTGCATGACCCACGACACCGCCTCGGCCGCCCCGACCCTCGAAGCCGTCGCCGCGCTGGCCGGAGTCTCCCGCGCCACGGTCAGCCGGGTCGTCAACGACTCCCCGCGCGTGAAGGACGGCGCCCGGACGGCCGTGCTCGCCGCGATCGAGCAGCTCGGCTACGTGCCCAACCGCGCCGCGCGCTCCCTCGCCAGCCGCCGCACGCAGACCGTCGCGCTCGTGGTGCCGGAGTCGGCGGCGAAGGTGTTCGCGGATCCGTTCCTCGCCTCGGTCGTGCAGGGCGCCGCGATGGCCTTCGCCGGCACCGAGTACACGCTCACCATCGTGATCGCGTCGGAGGCGGCGCCCGAGAAGACGCGGCGCTACCTGCTCGGCGGCAACGTCGACGGCGCGCTCGTCGTCTCGCACCACAGCGGCGACCACTCCTACGCGCAGCTCGGCGCCTCGCTCCCCGTGGTCTTCGGCGGGCGGCCGCTGACGGAGGAGGGCGGCAGCTACTTCGTCGACGTCGACAACACCGGAGCGGCGCGCACGGTCACCGAGCACCTCCTGGGCCTCGGCCGCACGGCCCCCGCGATGATCGCGAGCCGCCAGGACATGCCCGCCGCGATCGACCGCCTGTCCGGCTGGCGCTCGGCCGTCACCGCCGCGGGCCTCGACGACTCGCTCGTCGAGTACGGCGACTACTCGCCCGAGGACGGCGCGACCGCGATGCGCCGCCTGCTCGACTCCGGCCGGCCGATCGACGCGGTCTTCGCCTCCAACGACCAGATGGCGTCGGGCGCCCTGACGGCGCTGCGCGAGCGCGGCCTCACGGTGCCGGGCGACATCGCGCTCGCGGGATTCGACGGCGACTACTTCGCCGAGGCGAGCGAGCCGCGCCTCACCACGGTGCGCCAGCCCTCCACGGGCCTCGGCGAGGCGATGGCGGACGTGCTGGTGCGCCTCCTGGCCGGCGAGGAGGTGCAGCGCGTGACGCTGCTGCCGACCGAGCTGCTGGTGCGCGGCTCCACGGTCGCGGGCGCCTGAACCCGGGCCGAGTGCGCTGACCCGTTCGCTGAGTCACGCGGATCGGCTCCCCGCTGCGGTGTGTCGCGAGCCGATCCGGGCGACTCAGCGCGGGACGGGGTCGTCGGGGATCTCGAGCAGGTGGAAGGGGCCCCGGGGGAGCGGGCCTGTGCTCCACAGCGCGACGACGGCCCAGCCGAGGTCGGCGTGCGCGACGGCGCCCTCGGGCAGAGTCCGGGTGAACAGGGCGTAGTCGATCCCGTCGAGGGGGAGGGCGCTCACGTCCCACGCGGGCCGGTCGGCGGCCAGCTCCTGGGCCCGCGCCTCCGCCGCCACCATCGCCGCTCGCGTCCGGTCCCCGGGCAGGCCGGCGGGGATGGCCGAGAGGAGGAGCGAGCCGATCGCCAGCGCGGCCGTCGCGACCGGGTCGGTGACCACTCCGTGCACCGAGCCGCGCGGCCCGAGGCGGACACCGGTCAGCCGCAGCGTGCGGACCGAGTACGAGCGGCCGTCCCGCTCAGCGCGGACCGAGAGGTCATCGACCGGCCCGTCGTCCGTCCGCCCGCTCCCGTCGACGGACCACGGATCGGAGACGGGGACCAGCGCGCGCACGCCCTCATCCGACTCCCTGCTGCGCCGCCGGTCAAGAGGCGCAGCTGGAATGCGGCCCCGGCAGGCCAGCCGGTCGGTGGGGACGCGTCAGGCGCGGAGCGCTCGCAGGACCCGGTCGACGTGCCGCTCGACCCACGTGCCGGTGAAGGGGCCGCTCCGCAGGAGCCATCGGTGGAGGATCGGGCCGAGCAGGAGCTCCGCCGCGCCGGAGGGGTCGGCCGCTCCTCCACTCGCGAGACGCGCGGCGATCGCGCTCAGCTGGGGCTCGAGCAGCAGGGTGCGGTACTGCGCGGCGAGCTCGGTGTCGGTCTGGATCGCAGCGGTCACCGCGCGCAGGAGCGGCTCGGCCACTGGGTCGCTCAGCTCGGCGGCAGTGCCGGTGACCAGGAGGAGCAGGTCGGCGCGCAGATCTCCGGAGTCCGGGACGGCGACGGCCCCGTCAGGAGTCAGGCTCCGCGCGAGGAGTGCGTCGAAGAGGATCGCACCGGTGGAGGGCCAGCTGCGGTAGAGGGTCTGCTTCCCGACTCCGGCGCGGGCGGCGACGCCCTCCATCGTCAGGCGCGGAAGCCCCTCGGTCCCGACGAGGTCGAGCACGGCGGCGTGCACGCGCTGCCGTGTCCTGCTGGTGGCCATTCTCCGATCCTACTGCGAAACGAGACGGAGCGTCTTGTTCGGAGTAGCGTGCAGGCATGACCACTCGACAGACCTGGCTGATCACCGGAGCCTCCCGCGGGCTGGGGCGTGCGCTCGTCCTCGCGGCGCTCGCCGAGGGCCACTGCGTCCTGGCCGCGGTCCGGGGCGCGCACTCCCTGCCCGAGCACGAGCGGCTGCAGGTCCACCGGCTCGACGTCGCGGACTCCTCCGCAGCCGCCGGCGCCGTCGACGCGGCCACGGCGATCGAGGGGCGCCTCGACGTCCTCGTCGACAACGCGGGCTACGGGCTCATCGGCACGGCGGAGGAGGTGGGCGAGGACGAGGTGAGGGAGCTGCTGGACGTCGACCTGCTCGGTCCGCTCTGGCTCTGCCGGGCCGCGCTGCCTGTGATGCGGCGGCAGGGGTCCGGACACATCGTGCAGATCTCGACCGTCGGCGCGGTGGGGACGATGCCGACGCTCGGGGTCTACAACGCGGCGAAGTGGGGCCTCGAGGGCTGGACGGAGGCGATGGCCGCAGAGGTCGCCCCCTTCGGCGTCCGCGTGACGCTCGTGCAGCCCGGGGAGATCGCCACCGACTGGGCCGGCGGCAGCATGCGGTTCGCGGCGCCGATGCCGGAGTACGACGACCTGCGGCGGGAGCTCTTCGGAGCGGCCGAGGTCCCCTGGCCGACCGACGGTCCGCAGGGAGGCACGCCTCCGGCCGAGGTGGCGGCGGAGATCCTCGCGCACGTCGCTGATCGGAGCGACGCCCGGTTCCGTCTGCTCGTGGGCGACGACGCTCCCGGTCAGGTGCGCGCCGCGCTCGAGAAGCGCCTCGCGGACTACGCCCTCGACCCGCGCTGGGCTGCGTCCGCGCTCTGAGGGACGGCCGCTGAGGTGCCGGATCGGCTGGCCGCTCCGGCGTGTCGTGAGCAGATCCGGGCACCTCAGTGCGGAGGCGTGAAGGCCCGCAGGCGCGGCTCAGAACTCCTCGTAGTTGTAGGGCTCCGGGTCCTCGTCGATCACGGGGCGCGCGATCGTGGCGCGGTTGCTCTTGATGCGGGAGCGGATGTCCTCGACGGCGGCCTCGACGGCGCCGGTGGTCGACTCCTCGTCCTTGATGGAGACCTCGACGGGGACGGCGACGAGCTCGCTGCTCGCGTCGAGCGTCATCTTCGCCTCGATGAGCTCGCCGTCCTCGGTGAACGCCGGGACCGTGACCGCCTCGGAGTGCTCCTGGCGGTCGATCGCGGTCACCAGGTCGAGGAGGGCCTCGGTCACGGCGTCGGTCGTCACGAAGCTCTTGGAGGCGTAGGTCAGCTGCTGCATGCCTCCACTCTCCCGAACGGGAGCGCCCCTCGCGCGGGGTTGCGCCTCGTCGGCCCAGCCCGTAGCGGAGGGGCAGCACGACCGGCGCGGGCGCGAGGAGTCAACCCTCTAGGCCGCGATCCGGGCGTCCGCTTCCCTGGTGGCGGGGCCTCGGGAGGAGGCGCGGGGGTCTCGGGATCCCGGGGCCCCGGCACTCGATCGGGAGGGGACCGGATGCGGCGTCGGGGACTCCGCGGCGACCGGGCGTTCCAGGGCGGCCTCCTGATCGGAGTCGGCCTCATGGCGGCCGTCGACGAGATCGTCTTCCACCAGATCCTCGCCTGGCACCACTTCTACGACCGCTCCACTCCGGCGATCGGCCTGCTCTCGGACGGGCTGCTGCACGCGGCCGAGATCCTCGCGCTCGTCGGCGGCGGCTTCCTGCTCGCCGACGCCCGGCGCCGATCCGCTCTGCGTCCGCGCACGGCGTGGGCCGCGGGGCTCACGGGGGCGGGGCTGTTCCAGCTGTGGGACGGAGTCGTCGACCACAAGCTGCTCCGGGTGCACCAGGTCCGCTACGACGTCGACCTGCTGCTCTACGACTCCGCCTGGATCGCCTCGGGAGCGGTGCTGCTCGCGGCGGGGCTCCTCCTCCTGCCTCGGCGACGGCGCGCGACGGCGTGACCCCGCACGCCGACCACTCCCTGCTCGACCCGGGCCTGCTGCTCCTGGTCCCGCTGGCCGCGGTGGCGGCGCTCGGAGGGGGCGCCGCGGCCCTCGAGCGGCGGCGCGGACGGCCGTGGCCGCTGCACCGGACCGCCCTGCTCCTCGGCGGGCTCGTGACCGCGGCGCTCTGCTTCACGGGTCCGCTCGCGGAGTGGTCGCACGCGGATCCGCGCGGGGCGATGCTGACGCACCTGGTCCTCGGGATGCTCGCGCCGCTCCTCCTGGTGCTCTCGGCCCCCGTCACCCTGGCCCTGCGCGCGCTCGACGTCACCGCGGTCCGACGGCTCTCGCGGCTGCTCCGGAGCCGCCCGGCCCGTCTCCTCGCCCACCCGATGACGGCGCTCCTGCTCTCGACGGGCTCCCTCTGGCTCGTGCACGCGACCGGGCTGCTCGCCGCCGCGCACGCCGACCCGCTGCTGCACCTCGCACTCGGCCTGCACTTCCTGCTCAGCGGCTGCCTGCTGACGGCGGCGCTCGCCGGAGTCGATCCGAACCCGCACCGCGCCCCGTTCGGCCTGCGCCTGGGCGTGCTCGGAGCGGGCATCGCCACGCACGCGCTGATCGCGACCGTGCTCTACGCGGAGGCGCCGGACGAGACCGGACGCCAGGCGGCGCTCCTGCTGTTCTACGGAGGCGACCTGCTCGAGACGGCGCTCGCCGTGGTCGTCTGCGCCCGGCGCTACGCGGCGACGGCGCCCCGGCAACCCCCTCCGTCGAGCGCGCCCTGCTCCCTACGCTCGGACGCATGCTCCTCATCTTCGGGACCCGAGCCGTCGAGGACCTCCTCCGGACGCTCGTCTTCGTCTGCCGCGTCTGCGGGCAGCGCGACGAGCAGCGGATCCTCCGCCGCCGGACGCGCCTCTCGCTCTTCTTCGTCCCCGTCCTGACCGTCTCGACCCGCTACCTGCTCGAGTGCTCGCACTGCCGCACAGTGTCCCCGATCAGCAAGGAGGAGGCGCAGGGCTCCGTCCGCTGGGCCGGCAACTCCGACCAGTGACCGCCCCGAGCGGGAGGCTCCCGCGGTGCGCTCAGCGCACCGGAGCCGGCACCGCCGCGGGACGCGCGGCGACCGCGGCCGCGCGCCGCGTCGCCCAGTTGTTGAGCAGCAGCGCCGTCACGACGATGGCCGCGCCGAGCAGGGCGACGGGCCCCGGTCGGTAGCCGCCCGCCATGCTGATCGCGAAGGTCGTGACCGGGACGAGGTTCTGGAAGAGCGTGCCGTTGAGGGCGCCGAGCAGCTTGATGCCGGCGTTCCACAGCAGCACGGCGACGACGCCGGCCAGGAGGATCAGGTAGGCCAGCTGCGGCCAGGCCGCGAGCACCTCGGCTCCGGTCGGCGGGTGCGCGGAGCCGGTGGCCGTCGCCACGGCGACCGCGACGGCGATCGAGGGGCAGCCGAGCGCGGTGGTGAGCGTCGAGTACCGCAGCGCCGACCAGCCGGGGAACGCCGCGGCTCCGCGCGTGTAGACGACCCAGCAGATCGCGCCGAGCAGGGCGAGCAGCTCGCCGAACCCCAGCTCGCCGTCGAGGAGGAGGGCGACGTCGCCGCGGGTGACGACGAGTGCGACTCCGGCGAGCGCGAGCAGGATGCAGCCGACGGTGGCGGCCGGCGGCAGGCGACGCGCGCCGATGCTCGCGAGCACTGCGCCGATCGCGGGCATCATCCCCATCATCAGGCTGACGTTCGGGGCCGAGGTGAACCGCAGGGCCGTGAAGGCGAGCAGGCCGAAGCCGGCGAATCCGGAGGCGCCGAGCAGCGCCAGCCGCCACCCGCGGCCGTCGAGCCGGAAGGCGCGGAGCCCCTCTGCCCGGGCGAGCAGCGCGGCCAGGACGACCGCGGCGGCGGTGTAGCGGATGAGGGTCATGAAGAAGGAGTCGACCGTCGCCGCGATGCTGTCCGCGACCGGGAGCATGCCGCCCCAGAGGATCGGCGGGATCAGGCAGAAGAGCAGACCTCGCGACCGCATGGCGCCCCTGACCCGTCGGGTGCGGCCGCCCCGGGCGGGGGCCGTCGCTCGATGGTGGACCCCGGCGGCTCGACGCACAAGAGCGCCGCCGACCCCCGAACGGCCCGCCGCGGGGCCGAGCGGAGAGGGGTGCGCCGGGTGTGGAGGAGGCTCGGCGAGCCGACTGACCTGCTACGACGAAGACGACGGAGCCGCAAGGACCTTGCATGGCCCCTTTAGGGTGACAAAATTCACTTGCTTCCATCATCTCCGTGCCCCTAGGTTGATCGCAGCACCCCCCGATGCTGTCCTCTGTCAGGCCCTGCTCCGATCCCCCCGTCGGACGCCGTTCCTCACTCGGGTCGCGCCCACCCCGGCGACGACCTCCGTTCCGCGCGGGCGCACATCGGCCCCCGGCCGCGGAGAGGAACAGTCATGACGACACAGCCCGGCCACGGCGCGGACGAGCCGACGGCTCCCCGTCGCCGGGCGACCTGGGAGGCGCACGACGAGACGGCCTCGCGCCCGCTCTCGGGACGCCGTGCCGCCCGCTCCGGGCGCGAACGGGTCTCCGCACCGCGCCGCCTCGCGTCCGCGACGCCTGCCGGAGCGGTGACGGTCCCCGCTGGAGCGGTGACGATCCCAGCCGCCCCGACCGCGGTGCTGGAGCGTCGGGTCGCGATGAACGAGCGTCCGGCCGCGCCGACCGCCGTGGTCGAGCGTTCGTCCGCCGCTACCGCCGTCCCGGAGCGTAAGGCCGCCCCGACCGCGCTCCTGGAGCGCTCGGCCGCCCCGACCGCGCTCCTGGAGCGCTCGGCCGCCCCGACCGCGCTGCTCGAGCGTCCGCCGGCCCCCACTGCGGTCCTCGAGCGCACCGCGCTCCCCTCCGTCGACGCCGACCGACTCCCTCCGGCATCCACCCCGATCGCCGGCACGCGCCCCCGCAGCGGCCGCCGCGCCTCGTCGCGCATCGGCGACCTGGTCGCCGCCCTCCCCGCCCACAACGAGGAGGCCGGGATCGCCGCGGCGATCGAGGGCCTGCGCCGGCAGACCTGGCCGCCGGACCGGATCGTCGTCATCGCCGACAACTGCACCGACGCCACGGTCGAGATCGCTCTCGCGCACGGCGCCGAGGTGTTCGTCACCGTCGGGAACAGCCACAAGAAGGCGGGCGGCCTCAACCAGTTCCTCGCCGAGGTCCTCCCGGGGCTGCAGGACGACGACCTGGTGCTCGTGCAGGACGCCGACTCCGCGCTCGACCCCGGGTTCCTCGAGATCGCCCGCGGCAGGCTGCACGGCGGCATCGGCGCGGTCGGAGGAGTGTTCCGCGGCGGCGAGGGCGGCGGCTTCGTCGGCCACCTCCAGCGCAACGAGTACGCGCGCTACGCCCGCGACGTGCGCCGGCTGAACGGGAAGTGCCTCGTCGTCACGGGCACCGCGGCCGTGCTCCAGGTCGCCGTGATGCGCCGCATCAGCGCGGCCCGCCTGGCCGGCTCCCTCCCCTCCGGAGACGGCATCGGCGGCATCTACGACACCACCGTCCTCACCGAGGACAACGAGCTCACGTTCGCGATCCGCCACCTCGGCTACGACGTGCTGAGCCCCGCCGGCTGCACCCTCGTCACCGAGGTCATGCCGACCTGGGGAGACCTCTGGCGTCAGCGCCTGCGCTGGAAGCGCGGAGCGGTCGAGAACTGCGTGCAGTACGGCTTCACGCGGGTCACGGCTCCCTACTGGGGGCGCCAGCTGCTCACGATGCTCGGCTGCATCATCACCTACGTCTACCTGGCCACGATCGTCTACGCGGTCGGCTGGGGCGAGCTGAGCCTCCAGCCGTTCTGGCTGGCCGTCAGCGCGATCTTCGTCGTCGAGCGGATCGTGACGGTCCGCGACCGCGGCTGGCGGTACATGCTCGCCGCCGCGTCGATGTACGAGCTCGTCGTCGACCTGTTCCTGCAGGTCGTCCACACCAAGGCCTACCTGGATGCGCTGACACGCCGTCGGCGCGACTGGTGAAACAGAGAGAGAGACATGTACAACCACATCGGAACAGCCGCCGGAGCCGGAGTCGGTGCCGGAACGCTCGCCATGACCGGGTTCGACTCGGTCTGGCTCGCCCTCGCGGCCTTCGCCCTCATCGCTGCGGGGACCGCCGTCCTGCGCATCGCTCCTCGCCGCAAGCGCGAGGTCTGAGACACGGTGGCGGGCGGGGGACAGCCCGCGCCCGTCACCGTCCCACGACCGCCGTCGCCGCGGAGGTCCGGCTCGCGGTGGTGTACCCGGTCTTCGTCCCGGTGACGGTCAGCGTGATCCGCTTCCCCGCCTGAGCCTTCGTGAGCGTGAACCGCGGCGACGTCGCTCCCGCGATGGCCGCGCCGTCCGCCTTCCACCGGTAGGTGAGGTTGACGGGGGTCGGCGTCCACGGACCCGGGGCTGCCGTGAGCACCGCTCCGACCCGGGCCGTGCCCGTGACGGTCGGCGTCGCGGCGCCGAGGGTGCCGGCGGCGACCGGTGCGGTCGGCTGCGAGGTCGTCGGGCCGGAGCCGTCGGCGGCGCTCACTGTCACAGTCACCCGCTTGCCGACCGCGGAGGAGGGGACCACGAGATCCGGACCCGTCACACCCGCGATGTCGACGCCTCCCGCCGCCCAGCGATGCACGAGCGGTCCCGTCCGGCCGGCGGAGGAGGACAGGGTCGCGCCCACCGCGGCGGTCCCGACGACGACCGGAGCCGGCGCCGCGTCGGACCGGTAGACCGCGACGTGGTCGACGAGCATCGTCCCGCCGGAGCTCTTCGGAGCGGCCGCGCTGTCGCACCCGCACACGCCGTTCGGCAGCCCGCCCCCGATGGCGAGGTTCAGGATCAGCAGCACGTCGTTCGGGACCGCGGCCTGCCACGCGGCCGTCCCCACCTCCGACTCCCGCACCACGTACCGGGTGACGCCGTCGACGAGGAACTCCACGCGCTCGTCGCCGGGCACGGTCCGGTCGAGCAGGGCGGAGTAGCGGTGGAACCCCGTCACGCAGGACGCGCAGTCCAGCATCCCGCTCGTCCGGCCGGCGGGCTCGTCGCAGGGGCCGCCGTCCGGCGCTCCGCAGTGCAGCGTCTGGATCACCTGGGCGGTGCCGTTGACGGCCTCGAGCATGTCGAACTCGCCGGTCGCGGGCCAGTCGATGACGGCGTTCGCGTCCCGCCCGAGAGCCCAGAAAGCGGGCCAGTAGCCGGTGGCCTGCGCGACGTCCGGCAGCTGGATCGAGGCGGTCATCAGCAGTCGGCCGCCCGCCGGTGCCGAGAACGACTTGTCGGCGGTGACGATCCGCCCGGAGGTCCAGGCTCCGGCGGAGTCGCGGAGGGCGCGGATGCCCAGAGCGCCACCGCCCGTGAGGAAGACGTTCGCCGTCGACGCGGTCGTCCGGTCGACCGCCCCGGTGCCCCAGGTGCCGACCTCGTGCTCCCACTGGCTCCCGACCGGCGCCCCCGCCGGCCCGGTGAAGTCGTCGCGCAGGAGCGTGGTCCAGCCCGGGGCGTCGGCGGGTGCCGCCGTGACGGCCTGGCCGGCGGACGAGGCGGTCGGAGTCGTGGACGCCGGTGCGAGGGCGGCGACCGCCTGCGGGGGTGTCGCCGCCAGCACTCCGAGGCACAGGGCCGCGAGGGCGAGGGCGAGTCGCGGCCGGTCGAGGAGTCGTGAAGGCATGGCGAGTCCTCTGCGTCGAAGGGGCGCGCAGCTGCACGCGCCTCGACGCTAGTAAGGAGTACTCGCTCTCCCCCACCCTCCAGGCGGGGTGATCTCCGGCACGAAAGCTCACGACCGGGCTCGGCCGGGCCGGGTCCAGGGTGCTGGCAGAGGGGCGGCCGCCGTCGCCTCCGATCGCCCGTTCGAAGGAGAACACCATGCACCGTCGTCTCACGGCCACGCTCGCCGCGATCGCCCTCGCCCTCGGAGGGGCCGTCGCCGTCGCGACCCCCGCCTCCGCCGGGCAGCTCGTCTACCAGAACGGCGGCCCGGGCAACTGCTACGAGGTCCGCTCGCAGCGCGACTCCCTGGGTCGCGCGCAGGTCACGGTGTGGTGGCACTGCGACCAGGCGAGCAACGTCAAGGTCATCTGGAGGAACGGCCCGGACAGCGGCTGCAACACGATGAGCGTCATCAACCGCAAGTTCAGCGACAGCTCGGGCGTCGCGTCCCGCTTCGACCGCCTCGTCTCCTGCTGACCCGGGCTGCCCCTGATCCCTTCCGCGAGACGCCGCTCCGGTACGCGGCACGCCGCAGAGGCGTACCCGAGCGGCCTCTCGCGGGAGGGAGGCGGCGGCGCTCAGTGCTCGGCGCGCCCCGAGTCCTCGATGAGGCGCACCTTCACGTTCACGGCGAGCGGCCCCGAGACCGACGGGTCGGCGGCGAGCAGCGCGTGCATCCGCTCGCCCACCAGGCGGAGCGTCTCGGGGGCCGGCAGTGCGGCGGACGCGGCGATGTGCGCGCTCACCGTGGTGAACCCCTCCGACCGGTCGATGTCGACCAGCACGTCGGGCTGCCGCAGGTCCAGCTTCACGGCGAGCGCGTCGGCCGCGGCCTCGACGATCGGCTGGGCGGGGTAGACCCCCGCGACTCCCTCGATGTCGCGGATCTCGGCGGTCAGCCGCTGCGAGAGCTCGGTGTCGTCGGTCATTCCCGCTCCTCCCGGTGGGGGTACACGTCGTCGACGGTCACGTCGATCGCGCCGACGGTCAGCTCGGTGTGGCGCTCCAGGGCGTAGCGGATGCGCTCGCGCAGGCGGTCGGCGGCCACGGCGACCGGCAGGCCGAACTCGAGGGCGCAGGTCACGTCGATCCGCACCACCGCGCCGGGAGCCGAGACGTCGCCGTCGAGGGTGCAGCGGCCCATGATGACGCCGCCCATCGTGTCGCCGGCGCGGCGGATCATCCCGCGCACGGCCGCCTCCGTGAGCGCCAGGCGGAGGGTCGGGTCGGGGTGGCGGACGGGGATGTCGCGGCCGGAGCGCACCTCGGAGCGGATCGCGTCGAGCAGGCCTGCGATCCAGACCTCGTCGCGGTCGGGCTCGCGGTCGGCCTCCTGGCGCAGCGCCCGCGCCGAGAGCTCGGTGAGGCGGGTGAGGTTCGCGAGAGCGAGCCGGCACGCGGCGGAGTTCTCGATCGAGGGGTCGCGCGGCTCGCGACCGCGGTCGAGGTACTCGCCCAGCTCCTCGAGCGTGTGGCCGTCGAGGTCGTCCTCGGGCACGGCGGCGTCGTCGGTCATCGCCATGCCTCCAATTCGTGGAGCAGGAATCGACGGGCCCGGGCGAGGAGGCCGCGGACCGTCGAGACGGGGAGTTCGAGAGCGTCGGCGATCTCCTGGTAGCTGTAGCCGGCGGTCTCGCGGAGTAGCCAACAGCGTCGCTGATCAGCAGGCAATCGGTCCAGC
This sequence comes from Rathayibacter sp. AY1D5, assembly GCF_002932515.1. NCBI lineage: Bacteria > Bacillati > Actinomycetota > Actinomycetes > Micrococcales > Microbacteriaceae > Rathayibacter > Rathayibacter sp. AY1D5. Next base: position 36,997 of record NZ_PSVU01000018.1, on the reverse strand, counting down.
GCTTCCCAGACCGCGTCCAGCTGGAGTCGCGCCTCGACGATGCGCTCGGGGGAGTGCTCGGGCGGCGCGGGCGGGTCCCAGTCGTCGATGTCGTCGTGGCGGCGGCGGACGCGGATCCGGTCGATCGCCTTGTGGGTGACGATGCGCATCAGCCAGTTGCGGATGTGCGCCGGGCTGTCGAGATCGGCCAGACGCCGCCAACCGGTGAGGAACGCCTCCTGCACGACATCCTCGGACTCCGCCTCGGAGCCGAGGAGCTTCGCGGCGTAGACGCGCATGAGGGCGCCGTGGCGGCGGGCGAGCTGCTCGAACGCCTGCACGTCGCCGTCGACGGCGCGCGCGGCGAGGGTCGCGTCGGACGCGTTCAGGAGGGGGTCGTCGTCGATGAGCGCCTCCTCCGCGGTCCCGCGCGCGGTGTCCCCGCGCGCCGATGCCCTCAGTGTGGGGCGCCGTCCGGCATGACTACCAGCCTTGACAACGGGCCGCCGAATCCGCTGGCCGGATTGCGAGTGCCGCCGATGGGGGACGGCTCGAGACGGGATTCGTGACATTCCGGCTCCTCGACACGTCTTGATTCCGTACCCCTCGTGCGTCCCCCCGAGCGCACGGACCCCGAACCCGGAAGAAGCCCCCCATGCACTTCTCCCTCCGCCGCCGCCCCGGGCGGACGTCATGAGCGAGTCGACCTTCACTCTCGGCAGCCCGTTCGCGGGCGACGAGCGGGCCGACCGGCGCTACGAAGCCTCCGGCGACGATCCGTCCGCCGCGTCCGCCGTCTACTCCGAGGCGTACGGCGGAGGCGAGTTCCGCGTCGCTCCGTTGCAGCGCGGCTTCTCCTACCGCTACGCCGTCCGCGGCAGCGACCGGGTGACCCTGCGCACCTCCGACTGCTCCGGCGCCCTCACCGGCCAGGTCCCCCACCTGAAGGAGTACGTCGTCGGCTGGTTCCGCGCCGGAGGCGGACGCCTGAACCTCCCGCCGTTCACCCGGACCGGCGCGCTCTCAGCCCCGTTCCTGTTCCCCGCGGAGCGCCAGTTCGGGCTCGAGTTCGAGCCGCACCGGCAGAACCTCATCCACTTCGCCCCCGGGTTCCTCGAGGACGTCGCGACCGAGACGCACGCCGGCCCCCGCCAGCCCGTCTCCTTCGACCACGGGGCGGACGCCGACCCCGGCGTCCTCGCCCGCTGGCGCGCCGCGGTGACGGAGGCGAGCGCCGCGCTCGCGACGGCCGCGATCACTCCGCTCGTGCGCTTCACCGCCGAGCTCGACCTCGCCCGGGTGCTGCTCCTGCTGTTCCCGTGGCGCGCGTGGGACGTGCCGGCCGTGCTGCGGCGCCCGTCCGCCTCCCGCACCCGGGTGGCGCTCGACTTCCTCCAGCACCACGCCCACGAGCCGATCACCCCGGCCGACGCCGCCCGCGCGGCCGGTCTGCACACCCGCACACTGCAGCAGGCGACGAAGCGGCACCTCGGGGTGTCGCCGTCGGTCTACCTGCGCGACGTGCGCCTGGACCGCGCCCACTCCGACCTGGTCGCCGGCGACCCCTGCTCGACCACCGTCGCCGCGGTCGCCCGCGAGTGGGGCTTCGGCAACCTCGGCCGCTTCGCGAGCGCGTACCAGGTGCGCTTCGACGAGAAGCCGAGCCACACGCTGCGCCGCTGACGCGCAGACCCTGCGTGCCCGAGGGCCCGGACCGTCTCACGGCAGTGCCGGCCCTCGTCGTCTCCGGGTGCGTCCCGAGGGGCCGTTTCGGAGGATGTTTCATCGTGTCCTCCGACCGGTCTTCCGGACACGGACCTCGTGACACTCGGCGCCGGCTCAGCCCGGCTGATGCACGTGGATGTCGCTGCTCGACGTCACGCCGTTGAACTCGAGATACAGCTGCCCCTCGACGACCGACACGGTCAGCGTGTTGCGGCGCTCGAGTACCGCGACCGCGGCATCCAGGAACCCCTGGTCGAAGCTCTGCACGGTGATCTGCTCGAGCCGGTGGACGCGCTTGCCGGACCACGCCGCGATCACCTTGTCCGGGTTGCGATGCGTGTAGACCGTCGTGCGGTCGGCCAGTCTGCTCCCGAAGTGCAGTCGCTCGGCGTCCGGCGCGCCCACCTCGATCCACGTGGTCAGCCTGCCGGTGAGATCGCGGACCAGCACCGCCGGCTCGGTCGCTGTCGACGAGATCCCCTCGCTGAAGGTGATCCCCTCCACGTATTCGAGGCAGTACGCGAGCACGCGCGTCATCATGTACGCGTCGGTCTCGGAGGGGTGCCGAGCGGCTCGCAACGTGATGTCCTCGTAGACACCGCGGTCCACATCAGCCAGCTGTATCGCGAAGTTGTACATCACTGCGCCGGCTGCCACGTGTGCGAGCTTATGTCCTCTCGCTCATCGAGGAGCGCGAGGCTTCTCCGGCGCCGGTGGGGGCATCAGGTTCGCGCGCCTACTGGGGGGCGCCTCCGCGACCAGGAGCTCGAGGCCTGGCTCGGGGTCAGCCGGACGCCGATCCGGGAGGCGCTGCTCCGGCTGGCCCGCGTCGGCCTCGTCTCGGCCAAGCCCGGCCGGGCGACGATCGTGACCCCCGCCACGGCCGAGAGCATCAGCGACGCCCAGCAGATCGCCGCCGCCATGCACGAGCTCGCCACGCGCCTCGCCGGCCCGGCCGTCACTGCGGAGGCGCTCGCCGCGATGGAGTCGGCGAACGACGACTTCGCCCGGGCGCTGGCAGACGGCGACGTCGAGTTGGCGCTGCGCTCCGACGACGCGTTCCACGCGGTGCTCACCGGGCTCAGCGGCAACGGGATGATCGAGGACGTGCTCGAGCAGGCCACTCCGCTCATCCGCCGTGCCGAGCGCCAGCGCTTCGCCTCCCTCGGGGCCCGCGGATCCGTGGAGCAGCACCGCGCGATCGTGGAGTCCCTCCGCGCGGGCGACACCGACGGCGCCGCCCGCCTCAGCCGCGAGAACTGGATGACGCTCGACCGTCACCTGCACGAGGCCTGACGCGCTGCTCCTCCGCGGGGAGGAGCCCGCGCTCGGTCATGCGCGAGGCCGACGCGATCGCATCCGCGACGAACCGCTCGGTCAGGTCGGCATGCCCTCGCCCGCGCGCTCCGCATCCGTCCCGAGAGCTGAGCGCCGCCCTCCCCGCGCCTCCGCCGCCGGGATGCGGGTCGAGGCGGGTGCCGGGCGCGGCGCGGAACGACGGACGGCCGACGCGCGGGCGGCCGGAGCGCTCTGGAACACTCGAGCGAGGGGCGGGGGCTCCGGAGCGGGGGAGCCGTGGCGTCACGCTTCGTCGAGCTCGACGGTCTGCGCGGCCTCGCCGCCCTCGGCGTGGTCGTCTACCACTTCACCACCGCGTTCTCGCTCGATCATCCCGATGCACCGCCGGGATCCTTCGCGCTCCCGTTCGGCGAGTTCGGCGTCCAGCTCTTCTTCGTCATCAGCGGCTTCGTGATCCTGATGTCCGCGGACCGCGCGCGGCGGCCGTCGGACTTCGCGATCTCCCGCGTCAGCCGCCTCTACCCGGCCTACTGGATCGCGGTGGTCGTCTCCATCGTCGTCGGCGCTCTCGCCCGCGTCCCCGGCACCGACCTCACGCCGCTGGAGCTGCTGCTCAACTTCACCATGGTGCAGCGGTTGCTGCTGGTACCCAACGTGAACGGCGCGTTCTGGACGCTGGCCGTCGAGATGCAGTTCTACCTGCTGGTGCTGCTCGTGCTCGTCCTCACGAGGTGTCGGTTCACGGATCGGCTGGTCCGCGTGCTGGTGGTCGTCTGGCTCGGCGTCGCCGCGACCGCCTCCGTCGCCGCCCACCTCGTCTCGGGAGGCGTCGACGTCGTCTCGGCGCCGGTCGCCGTCCGGGTCCTGGCGAACCTGACGCTGGCCGAGTACGGACCCCTCTTCTGCGTCGGAATGCTGCTGTTCCTCTCGCGACGGCAGGGGCGCTTCGAGCTCCTCGCCGTGCCGGCGGCTCTGATCGCGGCACTGAACGCCCAGCTCCTCCACGGCGGGCCGGACGGAGCGGTCGTCCTCGGCGTCTGCGCGGCCGTCACGGTCGTCGCGATGCGGCGCCGGACCGCCGTGCTGAGATGGGCGCCGCTGCTCTGGCTCGGGCGGATCAGCTACTCGCTCTACATCCTCCATCTGGTCGTGGGCAGCGCGATCGTCAGCGCGCTCTGGCCGCTGATCGGCCGCGACGGAGCCGGACTCGTCGCCTTCCTCGTCGTCCTCCTGCTGTCGTGGGGCGTCAACGCGGTCGCCGAGGAGCGGTGGAGCCCCGCCTGGCGCCGCGCCCTCACCCGTCGGCGCGACCGTCGGCTCCTCGCGGGGACGGCGACCTCGGCCTGAAGCGGCCTGTGCAGTCCGCTGGCCGCTCAGTGAGTGCGCCGCGGGGGCCTGTGGACGCCGGTGGCCGCGAAACGCATCTCCGCTCGACGTTCCCTGCACCTTTGCTGAACCACCGGGACGTCCGGGCCGCGGGTCACGTCTTCATCATGTGCCACGGATCGTGAGCACCGCGGCCCCGGCCACGACCTCTGACCATCTGGAGAAGATCATGACCAACGTCACCCCCACCAGCCTCGCCAACGCCTCCTCGGCCAAGCACGGCACCGCCACCTCGGCCGGCAAGAACACGATCGCCGACGGCGTCGTCGAGAAGGTCGCCGGCATCGCGGCCCGCGAGGTCCCCGGCGTGCACGACCTGGGCAACGGCGCCGCCCGCGCCATCGGCGCCATCCGCAACGCGATCAACGCGCAGGACCGCGGCCAGGGCATCTCCGTCGAGGTCGGCGAGAAGCAGGTCGCCGCAGACATCACCGTCGTCGCCGAGTACCCCGTCGCGCTGCAGAAGCTCGCCGACAGCATCCGCTCCGCCGTCTCCGAGGCCATCTCCTCGGTCGTCGGCATGGAGGTCGCCGAGGTGAACGTCACCATCTCCGACGTCTTCATCCCCTCGGACGACAAGGACGACGAGACCGAGAGCCGCGTCAAGTGACTCCGTCCCACATCGGCCTGGTCCTCGGCGCGGTCCTCGCGCTGACCGCCCTCGTCTTCGGCTTCTGGGCGCTCCTCTGGGTCGCGCTCGCCATGGCGATCGGCTACGGCGTCGGGCGGGTCGTCGAGGGCAAGCTCGACCTGCGCTCCCTCGGCGACACCCTCCGCGGGCGGCGGTCCTCGTGACCGCGGCGGTGATGGCCGACGAGGCCAGCCACGGCCGCACGACGATCAGCTCGCGCGCCGTGCGCCGAGTCGTGTCGGCCGTCACCGCGGAGGCGCTGGACGTGAACTCGTCCGACGTGTCCGTCGAGCTCGACGACGAGGGAGGACGCCTCCACGTCGTCGCGCACGCCCCCATCCACGTCACGCCCCTGGGCGAGACGGGCCGCCGCTCCTCCGGGACGCTGCTGGACCGACTCAGCCGGGCGCAGACGACCATCCGCTCGCGCTGCCTCGAACTGACGGGCTCCACGATCGGCCGGGTCGACCTCCGGATCACCGGTGCCGACCTCCGAGAACGAAGGAGGGTGTCGTGACGACTCCCACCACTGCCGGCCGGGCGCTCTACCCGCGCCTGGTGCGGCGCGAGACGCACTCGTCCCGCTCCGGATCGGCGATCGTCCTCGCCGTCCTGCTCATCCTCCTGTTCGCGTGGCTGGGCACGGAGGCGGTCCTCGCCGTCCTCGGCCAGCCCGCGCTGCTCGTGGCCCCGCAGGACGGAGCGTCCTCGCTGCTCAACGCGGCCGCGGCGCCCATCGCGCTGACCGCCGCCGCCGGCGCCGTGCTCGCGCTGATCGGGCTCGTCCTGATCGTCGTGTCGCTCAAGCCCGGCCGTCGCGGCCGTCGCGCCGTCAGCACCGACCGCACCGCGGCGATCGTCGACGACCGCGTCATCGCGCAGGCCGTCGCCCGCACCGCCGGCTACGCCGGTGACGTCGACCCGGACAACGTGTCGGTGTCGGTCGGATCCCGCGTCGTCGACGTGACGGTCTCCCGCACCTCCGGCCGCAGCGTCGACGTCACGCCGATCCGCGAGGCCGTCGACGCCGAGCTCGCCACGTTCGACTGCACCCCGCGCCTGCGCTCCAAGGTGCGCCTGTCCGAGAAGGGAACGGTCCGCTGATGACCACCACGAACCGATTCCTCAACCGGCTGCTCCTGTTCGTCGTGGGCCTCGTCCTCCTCCTCGCCGGCGGCGCCGTCGCGGTGGGGTCGCTGCTCCCGCAGGTGCAGGAGAACGTGTCCACCGCCGCGCAGGACGCGGCCGACCCCACGAGCCAGGCCCTCTCGGGCGGCACCCCGTGGATCCTCTGGGCCATCGCGGTCGTCGCGCTCGTCCTCATCCTGCTGCTGGTGCGCTTCATCGTGCGCCAGGGCCGCGGCCGCACCTCCACGCTGCTGCGCGTCGGCTCCGGAGAGGGAGCGGGGACGCCCACGGGCGGCTCCGTCACCATCGACGCGAAGGTCGCCGAGCAGGTCCTCGAGGAGGCCCTGTCGCAGGAGCCGTCCATCGTCGCGGTCGACGTGACCGCGTTCGAGATCAAGCACCAGAAGGTGCTGCGCGTCACCGCGCACACCCGCCGCGGCGCCTCGCCCGCCCGCACCCGGCAGACGGTCGACCAGGCCGTCCGCCAGTGGGACGCCCTCCTCGGCGAGGAGACGCCCGTCGTCATCCAGATCGTCAGCGGTCTGCGGACGAAGATGAGCGGCACCGCCCGCGTGCAGTAGCCGCCGGCACCACCGTCCGGCCCTCCCGATCGGGAGGGCCGGAGAGCCCCGCTCAGGCGGGATGGAAGTCTTTCTGAAGGAGCACCCATGTCCGATCCGATGGAGCCCGGCACCGTCGAGCGCATCCGCACCCATGAGCAGCCGACCCCGAACGAGCAGAGCCGGCGCGAGTCCGCTCGCCGCGACGGGAAGCCGTCCGAGCCCGAGTCGACCGAGAGCCGGGTCGCGACCGCCGCCGGCGAGAGCGCCCAGCGCGTGTCCGGCGTCCACCACCTCGGTGGAGCCGTCGCCCGCGGCCTCGACCGCGCCTCTCGCCGCGTGCTGGGCACCAGCACCGTCCCCGGAGTCACGGTCTCGAAGGCCGACGGCGTCACCACCGTCGACATCGACCTCGTCGTCGAGTACCCCCACCCCGTCCGCGAGGTCCTGGACGCCGTGCGCGATCAGGTGCAGCGCGTGGCGGAGCCGGTCGCCGGCGGTCACGTCGTCGTCAACGTCGAGGCGACCGACGTCCACGGCCCGTTCGACCCGATCGAGAAGCCGGAGGAGGATAAGGAGCCGCTCGTCGACACCGCCAAGCGCGCCGCGTCCGATGCCCGCGACTCCGCCAAGGAGGCCGCCGGGAACGCCCGCGACGCCGTCTCCGGTGCCGTCGACTCCGCCCGCGGACGCCTGGCGGACGCCGCCGACGACGCCGCGGACGCGATGGACCGTGCGGCCGACGAGCGCGACGAGCGCGCAGCCGCCCAGAAGACGGCCGACGCCGAGCGCGCCGCCGAGCGCGACGAGGACGACCCCCGCGTCGAGACGCACGCGGCCCCGGCCGTCGTCGAGACCGCGGAGTTCGTGGTCCGCGTCCAGGTCGAGCCGGTCGACGACGACGGCGACCCCCGCACCGCGACCGTCGAGGTCGCTCCGGCGGAGGAGCCCGAGCACGTCGAGCGCGACGAGGCCGCGGCCGATCGCGACGACGCGTCCGACGACGCCGACGCCCACCGCTCCGAGGACGACCGCGCGTCGTCCGCCGCCGGTCGGGAGTAGTCCCGTGCGCACCCGCTCGTACGGCGCGCGACGCAAGCCGCGTGCGGCCTGGATCGCGCTCGGCACGGGCGTCGTGCTCTCGTTCGTGGTCGTCGTCGCCGTGCTGCTGCCCGTCCTCGGGCTGATCGGCGCGGCGGACGGCACCACGGCCGGGGCGCTCGACGTCCCGGTCGGCGCGATCGTCCTCTCGATCGTCCTCAGCTACGCGGTCGGCCTGGCCTGCCTCGCGGTCGCGTTCCTCTCCCGCAACGCGGCCCTCGCCTGGGTCGCCGCGGTGGCCGCCGTGATCGCGACGCTCATCGGCTCGATCTGGCCGCTCGTCGCCACCGGATTCGCCAGCGTCGACCAGGCGAAGGACGTCATCCCCTTCATCCAGGACCTGATCGCCCGGGTCCGGGGGTAGCGTCGGGGCGATGAGCTCCGACTACCTCCGCGCCTACGACGACCAGCTCCGCTCCGACGCCGAGACCCCGAGCGCCGTCTCCGTGACGCGCGAGGGGCCTCTGCGTCTGGTGACCTTCGCCGGCGGACGCGGCTTCGTCACCTACCGCGACCTCGCCGGCGCCTCCTCCGCGGAGATCGCCCGCCTGGTCGCCGCGGCCTGCGCGCACTTCGACGCCGATCCCGGCATCACCCGCGTCGAGTGGAAGACCCGCAGCCACGACGAGGCCCCCGGCCTGCACGACGCCCTCGTCGCGAACGGATTCGCGCCGGACGAGGCCGAGTCGATCATGATCGGCCCGGTCGAGGCGCTGCTCTCGGACCGGCCGGTCCCGGAGGGGGTCGTGCTGCGGCGGGTCGTCGACGAGCCGGACGTCCGCGCGTTCAGCGCCATGATCGACGCCGCCTTCGAGGAGGAGGTCGACGTGTCGATCGCCGATTCGCTCGTCGCCCGCCTGGCGCGCGGCGACGGCATGGAGCTGTGGGTCGCCGAGGTCGACGGGCGGATGGCGTCCGGCGGCCGGCTCGAGCCCGTCCCGGGCACCGCCTTCGCCGGCATCTGGGGCGGAGCGACGCTGCCGGAGTACCGCGGACGCGGGCTCTACGGCCTGGTCACGGCCGCCCGCGCCGCCTCCGCACAGGCACTCGGGAAGACCCTCGTGCACAGCGACTCGACCGAGTACTCGCGGCCCATCCTGGAGCGCGCGGGCCTGGTCCGGGTGTCGACGACGACTCCGTACCGTCGACGTCGTCCGTAATCCGCGCTTCGTGGGTTCGCGGGGATCCCGAGACGCGCGCTGAGCGCGCTACTCGATCAGCACGGCGGGGACCCTTGCTGGTCGAGTAGCGGCGCAACGGCGGATCGAGACCCGCCCCTTCGAGCGTGGGGGATCTCGATACGCGCGCTACTCGATCAGCGTGGAGGCCGGGTGAGACCCGCCCGATCGTGCGCGCGCAGCTCCGATCAGCTCGGGGACGTGATCTCGAGCGCGATGTTGTCGGGGTCGCGGAACTCGAGGAGGCTCATGCCGCCGGCGTCCTTGATCGGCTCGTGCGCGATGCCGAGGTCGTCGAGCACGGCCGCGGCGGCCTTCAGCGCGTCGAGGTCGGGGACGGTGAAGCTGACGTGGTCGAGTCCGACCCGGTCCTCGTCGAAGCGGTCGTCGCCGGGCGCGACGGGGCGCAGGCCGAGCAGTCCGCCCGGGAACTGGTAGATCACCCCGCCGAACACGAACGCCAGCTGCTCCTTCTCCTCCGGCGACGCGTCGGCCGGCGGCGCCTCGAAGGCGACGTCGAAGCCGAAGACGGAGTCGTAGAAGGGGCGCGAGACGGCGATGTCGCGGACGGTGAGTCGGACGTGGTTGTAGTCGACAGCGGGGATCGGCACAGGGGTTCCTCTCGGCGGGGCGGGCGGAGTGCCCGTCTCCAGTGGTTCGGAGGCGGCGGGCCGCCGGTTCGGGGCTGGCGCCGCCTCCGAGAATCGGGTAGCGCGTCAGTCCAGCTCGGTCGGGCGCGCCGGCTCGGCCAGCAGGGCGCGCGCCGCCATCCCGATCACCGCGCTGTAGGTGGGGTAGGCGAAGCGGACGTTCGCGAGGGTCGCGAGGTCGACTCCGGCCGCCATCGCCGTGGTCACCGACTGCACGACCTCGATCGCGTTCTCGCCGACCGCGTGCGCGCCGAGCAGCAGCTCGCGGCGCCGGTCGGCGATCAGCGTGAGGAACCCGTTCTCGCGGTCGTCGATGACGGCGCGGTCCAGGTGCGAGAACGGCACCGAGGCGACGACGCACTGCGGGTCGCGCTCGCGGGCCTGCTCCTGGGTGAAGCCGACGCCCGCGTAGTCCGGGTCCGTGAATCCGCCCGCGGGCAGGAGGAACTGGGGCGTGCGCCGGTTCGCACCGAGCACCGCGTTCTCGGCGGCGGCCTCCGCCTCGAACTGCGCCGCCTGGACGAGCATGTCGCGCCCGTTCGCGTCGCCGACCGCGAAGATGTGCGGCACGACGGTGCGGAAGTACTGGTCGGCGGGGATCGCCGAGCGGACGACCTCGATGCCCGCGTTCTCGAGTCCGAGGTCGTCGACGTCGGCGGGCCAGCCGGTGGCCATGATCACCACGTCGACCTCGGCCGTCCGGTCCTCGCCGCCCTCGCGCCACGCGATCGCGAGCGAGCCGTCGTCCTGCCGCTCGATGCCCGACACCGTCTCGATCCCTGTGCGGACGCGGACGCCCTGGCGCTCGAAGGCGGCGCCGACGTGCTCGGAGATGCTGGAGTCGGAGGTCATCAGGATCCGCGGGGCGACGTCGAGGAGCGTCACCTCCGAGCCGAAGGCGTTGAAGACGGTGACGAGCTGGGCGCCCGTGTTGCCGCCGCCGATCACGGCGACGCGGCGCGGCAGCTGGGTCAGCCCGAGCACGTCCTCCGGCACGGTCGCGAGCTCGGCGCCCGGGATCGGCAGCCGCCGCGAGTGCCCGCCGACGCAGACCATGATCGAGCGCGCGCGGATCCGCCGCCCGCTGTCGAGCACGAGGGTGCTCTCGTCGACGAAACGGGCGCGGCCCTCGTGGATCAGGTCGACCCCCGCCTCCTCGAACCGCTGCGCCTCGCGCTTGATCGAGCGCACCAGGTCGACGCGCTCGTGCACGTGGCGCACGGTCGCGGCCCAGTCGAGGACGGGAGTGCCGATCTCGATCCCGTAGTCGCCGGCGGAGCGGGTCTCGCGCATCATCCGCGCCGTCTTCGCCAGGACGCGGGTGGGCACGCATCCGGTGTTGACGCAGGTGCCGCCGACGCGCGCGGCCTCGAGCACGACGACGCGCGCTCCCAGCTCCGCGGCGCGGAGGGCGGCGGCCGTCCCCGCGGGTCCTGCGCCGATGACGGCGACGTCGTACTCGGCCTGCTCGGGAGTGCTGTCGGGCACGGGGACCTCCGGTTCTGGGTGTGCTCCGATCCTGCCGCTCCGCGCCCGGCAGCACCCGGCCTTGACAGCCCGCCCGCGGACCGGCGTCGCAGGCGTCCCGACGCTGAACATCGGCCGAGGACGGTTGCCCGGCGGGCGCCCGGCACGGTGGGATGATCGGGTGGGCTGCGGCGGGGGACTCGAGCGGAAGGCGCTCCGGTGAGCGCCCGCACCTTCGGGGTGGAGGAGGAGTACCTCCTCGTCGACGCCGGTACGTTCCTCCCGACGCCCGCGGCGCCGCTGCTGCTCGGCTCCGTGCGCGGCTCCGTGGCGGTCGCCCTCGCCGCCGAGCTCAAGGCGGAGCAGATCGAGGCGGTCGGCGCTCCCGCCCGCACGCACGACGCGCTGCTGGCCGGGCTCCGCGAGGGCCGCCGCCTGGCCGACGACGCCGCCCGCGAGGTCGGCGCCCGCGCCGTCGCGGTCGCGACCAGCCCCGCCGCGTTCGAGCCGCACCTCTCGGCCGACGAGCGCTACGACCGGATGGCCGAGCGCTTCGGCCTCGTCGCCCGCGAGCAGTTCACCTGCGGCCTGCACGTCCATGTCGGGATCGGGTCGCCGGAGGAGGGGATCGCGGTCCTCGACCGGTTGCGCGGCTGGCTGCCCGCCCTCCTCGCCCTGAGCACCAACTCCCCGCTGAGCGCCGGCGTCGACACCGGCTTCGCCAGCTGGCGCTACCAGTCGTGGGGGCGCTGGCCCACCGCCGGCCCGGTCGGGATCTGGGGCGACCTCGAGCAGTACCGGAGCGTCGTCGCCTCCCTCACCTCCTGCGGCGTGCTGCTGGACGAGGGCATGCTCTACTTCGACGCCCGTCTCTCCCGCGCGCACCCGACCGTCGAGGTGCGCATCGCCGACGTCCCGCTGCACGCGGAGGACTCGGCGCTGATCGCCGTCCTGATCCGGGCAATCGCCGAGACGGCCGTGCGCGACGCGGGCGCCGGGGTCCCGCCCGTGCCGCTGCCGACTCCGGTGATCGCCGTCTCCTCCTGGCTGGCGAGCCGCCACGGCACGACCGGCGACCTCATCGATCCGGTCGACGGCTGCCCGGCCCCCGCCTCCGCGGTGCTGGCGCGCCTGCTCGACCACGCGGGTCGGGCGCTGGCGGAGTCGGGCGACGAGGAGGTCGCGGCGTGCGGTGTCGAGCGGGTCCTGACGCGGGGCACGGGCGCCGAGCGGCAGCGCGCGGTGTGGGAGCGGACGGCGTCCGCGGCCGAGGTGATCGCGGACGCGGCGGAGGCGACGCGCGCCTAGCGGCTCGCTGGTCGCGGGCTCACGGCTCGCTGGTCGCGGGCCCGGCGGTTCAGGGCTCGCTGGTCGCGGGGTCCGGTGACCCGGACTCCACCGTTCCGGACTCCTCCGCCTCGGGCTGCGGCGGCTCCGGCACCAGCTGGTAGCCGCCCTCGATCGTCCCGTCCGGGCGGAGCAGGATCTGCGTGTACACCGGGGCGCCGCTGCGGAGCGTCGTGCCGCTGACCCGGAGGGGCTCCCCGGCGAAGAACGCCTCCGAGCCGGTGCACCCGGCGAAGAAGGACGCGTCCGGGCGCTGCACGGCGAGGCACACCGTGGTGCCGTTCGGCTCGGTGATCAGCAGGCGGTCGTTCTCGGCGGTGTCGAACCCGGAGCCGTAGACCGTGGCCTCCCCGGCGAGCAGAGCGAGGCCCGGCGGGACGTCGGTGGTCGGCTCCCAGCCCTCGACGAGCGCGGCGAAGCGGTCGGCGGGATCCGCGGAGGCGGTCGGCGGGGCGACGGGGTCCGCGGGCGGAGGGAGGAGGAGCGCGGTGGGGACGATCGCGCCGACCGCGGCTCCGCCGACGATCGCGGCGGCGAGCACGAGGCGGCGGCGGCGGGGGTGCGGCGTCCGCGGGGCCGGCCCGTCGGGGTGCTCGGCGGGCGACTCCGCAGTCTCGGAGCCGACGGTCGCCGACAGCGGGAGTGCGGTCGCGGGCAGGGGGAGAAGCGAGTCGGTCGCCGTCCCGGGATGCGCCGCGCCCGGCTGTGCCACGGACGGCGTGGCGCCGGTCTGCGCGCCGGACCGCGTCACTCCGGGAGGAGCGTCCTCCGCCTCCAGCTCGCCGAGCCGTCGCAGCGCCTCGCGCCGCTCGTCCCGGTCGGCGCCGTCGTCGCGGGGTCGGGCCGACAGGATCCGCTCGAGATCCCTGCGCTCATCGTCCTCGGCCTGCACTCCGTCAGTATGGCGGCGCCGGACACGGGAACGGCCCGCGACCCCCGGGACTCCGCCTTCTCAGCGGTGTCCCGGTGGCCGCGGGCCGTTCCGGTGCGGGCGTCAGCCCGACGGGTTCTCGACCGGGTCGCCGTCGGGGTCGGTGGCCGTCTCGGGGTCGACGTGCTCGGGGTCGGTGGTCTGCGGGTCCTCGGGAGTGTTCTTCTCGGTCATCGGATCCTCCTTGTCGCTGGGTGCGGAACGTGCGGACAGGTTCCACGCTACGGCGGGAGCTCCGTGGAGCGCGCCCGGTCGACTCCGCCGCCCGGTGTCCGGAACCGAGGTCAGGAGCGGCGGATCCGCCCGAGCGGCCCGTCACGCTGCTTCCGGCCTCGGCTCCGGACGCCGCTCGCCTCAGCCGGCCACTTCACCCGTGGCAGCCGCGGGCGTCCACCGCAAGGCCTGGCAGCGCTCTGTCGCGATTCGTACGCTGAACCCATCGAGCCGAGGAGCAGCAGCGCCACATGATCCGCACCACCGTCACCATCGAGGGCAAGACCTACGGGCTGTCCCAGGGGACCGACGTCGCCGAGCTGAAGCGGTCGGCGACCGAGGCGACGCAGGCCGGAGGAGGCCTCGTCGACTTCGTGATCGTGGGCAACCGCCAGGTCAGCGTCCTGATCTCGACAGGTGTTCCGGTGATCTTCGAGGAGCTCGAAGTGCTGGACGACGACCGCGACACCGGTGACGTCCACCAGCCGTGGGACGACATCGACTACCTCGACTGACCCCGTCCTCCCGGTCGCGCCGAGTCGCGGCCGGGTCCCAGACGCCTGAGGGGCGCCGCCGGCTGGACCCGGCGTCTCTCGGGCACCTCGTGCCGCGCTACTCCGCGGACTCGCTCTCGGCCAGCTCGCCCTCGACCAGCGTGCGGGCGGCCGAGGCGAGGGCCGAGCGGATGCGCTCCGCCGGCTCCTGCAGCATCGCCGCGATCGCGTCGACGTCGTGGCCGCCGGTGTGCCGGAGCAGCCAGGCCTGGCGCTCGAGCGTCGGCAGGGCGTGCAGGCGGCGGTGGAAGCCCGAGCGCAGCAGGTCGTCCTCGCGGATCGCCGCGGGGGCCTGCTCGGCGCGCTCCATCGCGGAGCCGCCGCGCTGCACGCTCGCGCGCCCGACCTCGGAGCGCATCAGGTCGAGGGCGCCCGTGTCGTCGAGTCCCTGCGGCCGTCCGCTGCGGACGGTGACCGCCGCGTGGCGGAGGGCGGCGCTCGCCGCGGAGTCCGACAGCGTGAGTCGGTAGGCGTACGCGTAGAGGCCGAAGGCGCGGTTCTCGAGGGCGCGGCCGGCGAGCAGCTCGCCCTGCTGCTGCGACTGCGTCATGCCGACGGCGGCGACGGGTCTGTCGTAGGTGGTCACGGTGACTCCTCGGCTCCGCGCGCTCCCGGTCGGGAAACGCGTCGGAGGCGATGCTAGGGAGTCGAGAACGATCGTTCTACCCTTGACATTTCAAAATCTTTTTCGATGCATGCGCATGGAAGCGCTTTCCCGACAACCGTCCTGGAAAGTGGAAGCGCTCTCACTCCCGCGCCGAGAGGATGCAGAACTCGTTGCCCTCCGGGTCGGCGAGCACGACCCAGGACTGCTCGCCCTGCCCGACGTCGGACCGTGTCGCCCCCAGGCCGACCAGCCGCGCGACCTCCGCCTCCTGGTCGTCCGGCACGAAATCCAGGTGCAGGCGGTTCTTCACGGTCTTGCGCTCGGGTACGTCGAGGAAGAGGAGGCTCGGCCCGCGGCCCGATGGGGCGAGCAGCTCGATGCCGTCCTCATCCTCGTCCACGACGTCCCAGCCGAGCGCCTCCTGCCACCAGTGCCCGAGGGTCCGGAAGTCGGTGCAGTCGACGATGATCTCTTCGAGTCGGAGGGCCATGCACCGACGCTAATCGGCGCGGGGCGTGTCGGGGAAGTGCGTCCGGCGGGTCCGCGCGGCGCCGCGGCTCCGTCCGGCCGTGTCGTCCGCGGGGACGGGTGCCCGTGCCGCTTCGGCACGAGCGCTGGCGGCCGGAGCGGCGGCGCGGCATCCTCGACGCGGGTGCCCCTGCGCCCGGGGACGAGGAGCAGCATGAGCACCGCACGCGAGCAGTGGGAGGCGCGCTACGCCGACTCCGATCGGATCTGGTCGGGCCGCCCGAACGCGACGCTGGTCGGGCTGGTCGGCTCGCTGCCGCCGGGCCGCGCCCTCGACCTCGGCGCCGGCGAGGGGGCGGACGCGCTGTGGCTGGCGTCTCTCGGCTGGCGCGTCACCGGGCTCGACCTCTCCGAGACGGCGCTGGGCCGGGCGCGCGCGGCCGCGGCCGAGCGGGGCGCCGACGTGGACTTCGTGCAGGCCGACCTCGCCGAGGACTGGCCGGTCGTGGGGGAGTTCGATCTGGTGACGGCGAGCTTCCTGCACTCGATGGCCGAGTTCCCGCGGATCGACGTGCTGCGGCGGGCGGCCTCCGTCGTCGCTCCCGGCGGCCGCCTCGCCGTCGTCTCGCACGCCGCGCCCCCGCCGTGGGCGAGCGGCGACGACCACCGCCACGGAGCGATGCACCTCGTCGGCCCCGAGGAGGAGCTCGCCGAGCTGGCCCTCGACCCGGCCGAGTGGACCGCGGAGCTCGTCGAGACGCGGGAGCGCGCCGTGACCGCTCCCGACGGCACGGCCGCCGTGCTCCTGGACGGCGTGCTGCTCCAGCGGCGACGCGGCTGAGCAAGCGCCGCTCGAGGACCCGCGGCCGGGCTAGCGTGGTCCGCGATCCCGACCCCGCAGGAGGCGCCGATGCCGCTCGATCCGTACCTCGCCGCTCGGCTGCCTCTCCTGGCCGGCCTCGCGTATCCGCTCGACGCCGAGCAGGCCGCCCGCATGGCCGCGTTCGAGGAGGATCCGGGGCCCTGGTCGCTGCCGGAGGGGATCGACGTCGTCGCGGAGACGGCGTCCGGCCCGCACGGACCGGTCCCGCTGCGCGTGTACTCGCCCGCCGCGCCCGAGCGCGCTCTGCTCTGGGTGCACGGAGGAGGATTCGCCGCCGGCAGCGTCGACATGCGCGAGTCGCACGTCGTCGCGGCGGAGCTCGCGCACCGGGCGCGGGCCCGGGTCGTCTCCGTCGACTACCGGCTCGCCGGCTCCGACGTCCGCTACCCCGTCCCGCTCGACGACGTGCACGCCGCCTGGCGGCACCTCCGCAGCACGGAGTCCGGATCCACGCCCGTCGCGATCGGCGGCGCGAGCGCGGGAGCGGCCCTGGCACTCGGCGCGGTCCTCCGCGAGCGCGACGCCGGTGCGCGGCTGCCGGAGCACGTGCTCCTGGCCTACCCCTTCGCCCACTTCCCCAACCCCGCCGTCGACGACGCGATCGCGGCCGAGCTGCGTGAGCTGCCGCCCGTCCTCCGCTTTCCTCCGTCGAGCATCGAGGGCATGGTGCGCACCTACCTCGGGCGGATCTCCGACCTCCCCGTCGAGGCGCTGCCCGGCTCCGCGCCGCTGGCGGGTCTGCCTCCGGTCACGGTCCTCGTGAACGAGTACGACGAGCTGCGGGGGTCGGCCGAGCTGCTCCTGCGCCAGCTCGCGGAGGCGGGCGTCGCCGTGACCGGGCACCTGGCCGTAGGCATGCCCCACGGGCACCTCAACCGGACGCCGGCGCTGCCCGAGGTCGACCGCTCGCTGCACCTCTTCGCCGCCCAGCTGCGCGCGATGGGCTGAGGCGCTCTGCCCCGTCCCGTCCCGCTCTGCCCCGCTCAGCTCAGGCGCGGTCCGCACCGTCCCGCTCAGGCGCGGTCGTGCAGGGTGACGTGGTAGCCGTCCGGGTCGGCGAAGGTGAAGGTGCGCCCGAACGGGCCGTCGATCGGAGCCGCGACGACGGGGTGCCCGTCGGCGACGAGCGCGTCGTGGATCTCCTGCACGCCGGTCGCGTGCAGCCAGATCGCGGCGCCCACACCGGGGCGGGAGGCGGAGTCGAGGTCGGTGCCGGGCGCGAGGTCGCGCAGGGCGAAGGCGATCGGAGTCGTCGCGAAGACGACGGCGTGCGGCGGGCCGGCGGGCGAGCGGACCAGGCCGAGGTACTGCTCGTAGAACGCCTGGGACGCCGCGAGGTCGCGGACCTGGAGCGAGACGAAGTCGGGGCCGGTGACGGGCATGGGGTTCCTCCTCGGTTGTGTCAGATTTCTGACACACAGGAGCGTATGTCAGAATACTGACATGAGTCAAGACGGCATCGACCTCGAGACCTCGCTCGGCTACCTCCTCAAGGAGGCGTCGAGCGCCCTGCGCGCGGCGATGGAGGCCGTGCTCCGCCCGCTCGGGATGACGGTCACCCACTACTCCTGCCTCGAGCTCCTCGCCCAGCGGCCGGGCCTCTCGAACTCGGAGCTCGCGCGGGGCGCCTTCGTCACCCGGCAGTCGATGAACGTCCTGCTGCAGACTCTGGAGCGCGACGGCGTCGTCACCCGCCCCGACGCGGCTCCCGTCGGCAAGGCGCTCCCCGCCCGACTCACCGAGCGCGGACGCCGGAGCCTCGCCGAGGCGTCCGCCGCCGTCCGCGGGGTGGAGCTGCGGATGCTGGAGGGGCTCGCGGAGGAGGAGCGGCAGGCGGCGGCGCGCCTGCTCCGCGGGATGATCCGGTCGCTGCGGGTGGACGACCGCACTTGAGGGGGCCGGCGATACGGCGTACGGGATCTTTGTCGGCGTGTTCGCGGGCGCTCTGGTGTTCCCGATCGTTCGCGGCGATGATCAGCCAGGACACAGGTGTCAGCAGAGACATTCGGAGCACCCCCTTGAGTGCGGATAACGCTTGAACGGCGCACGCGAGAACCGCCGAGGTCTCTCCCTCTTCGTCACCGTCTCGAACGAGCCGTCCGCCGACACTCTCGCGCTCGCTGCTTCCTGCCCGCGAAGGATGCGGTGGGCGCACGGGCGTCTTCGACCGCTTGTTCGATACTGATCGCCTGGGGACGGCTGCTCTCACTAGAGTCGTGGCGTGGGACGCGAGCTGCAGCTGGGTGAGGCTCTTGCGCGGGTGGAGGCTCTCGGATCGTCGCTGGTGCGGCTCACCAGTGAGCAGGCCGTCAGGGCTGAGATCCAGTCGACCGCTCAAGAACTCTGGTCACAGCTCGCCCCTCGCGATCGTGCCGCGCATCGGAAACTCGGCGCGAGGGTACTGGTAGAAGCGGCGGTCGCGTCCTGGAAGACGAACAGTCGACTCGTGGCGCTGTCGTTGCTCCGGCAACCGGTGCGTCAAGGTCCGCCTCCGCTCAGTTTCGTGGGGATGTCGGATTCCGAGGCGAGGAGTCACCTCGGGGAGCGTCACCGCGAGAAGGAGCGATCTGCCGAGGTTGTTCCGCGACCGCCCAAGCTCTTGATCATGTCCGCTGGGGAGAAACTGGCCTTCGGCTCGTTGGTCGAACCCACGACCCCGCCGAGGTCGGATGGACCGGTCTGGCACCGCGGTCCGGACTCAGGACCCGGCGGCAACTACGGCTATCCGCGGAGTCTGGCAGCATCCACGAACCAGGACCGGCCTTGGAGAGAGGCTGAGCGGGAGGTCTGGCGCTGGCTGATCCGCCAAGGCGTTGCACGTGCCCGGTTGGGACGCGGATCCAGGGACGGAGGGATCGATATCGAGTCCGTCGATCTCATCGTGCAGGTGAAGTATCAGACGCGACCGATTTCCGAACCCGCGGTGCGAGATCTGTGCGGCGCATCGATGATCGATCAGAAAAAACCAGTCATTGTTTCCAAGTCCGGCTTCACCAGGTCTGCTTTCGCGTTTGCAGATCGGTCGGGAACCGCACTCTTCCGCTACGAGCCGGATTCACCCGAACCGATGAATGCCCATGCGAAGACCCTTCTGATCCGTCTAGGTGAGAGAGCTGTGCAGTGATGGTCGCTGAGTTCGCGAGGCACGGCTGTCCAAGGTTCTCCGGATCTCCGGGCTGATGCGTCCTGAGGCCGCGCTGTTCCGCCCTCTGTAGGAACGAGGGCCGCCCGCTCGCCGGTACGGTCGCGCTCATTGCAGCAGGAGGAGCGGTGCGCCCGCTCGACGTCGGGATCGTCGGCGGCTCGATCGGCGGACTGTTCGCCGCGGCCCTGCTCGTCCGCGACGGGCACCGCGTGACGGTCCTCGAGCGGTCGGCGACGGGCCTGTCGCGGCGGGGTGCCGGGCTGGTGGCCCAGCAGGACCTGATCGACCTCCTGCACGCGATCGGCCGCGACGACGAGGCGCGGGTCGGCGTCGTCGCGCACGAGCGGATCACCCTCGACCGCTCCGGGCGCGTGATCGGCCGCGACCCCTCCCCGCAGACGCAGGTGTCGTGGGACCACCTCTACGACTCGCTCCGCTCGCGGATCCCCGCCGACCGCTACCTCCTCGGTCACGCCGTCGCCGGGGTGCGCCCCTCGACCGGGACGGACCCGGTCGTCGTCGAGCTGTGCGACGGGAGCGGCGTGGAGTTCGACGTCGTCATCGGAGCCGACGGCCTCGGATCCGTCGTGCGCGCGGCGGTCGCGCCCGAGGCGCCGGGGAACCGCTACGCCGGCTACTCGACCTGGCGCGGGCTGATCCCGGGGTCGGCGCTCCCCGCCGAGGCCGCGGCGACTCTCCTCGGGCGTTTCGCCTTCTACACCGCGCCCGGCGAGCACATCCTCGGCTACCTCGTCCCCGGACCCGCCGGCGAGGTGGAGCCCGGCCGCCGACGCTACAACTGGGTCTGGTACCGGCCCCTCTCCGAGGACGCCCTCCGCGGAGTGATGACGGCGTCCGGCCGTCCGCCGGAGAGCGTGTCCCTCGCGCCCGGCGACCTCGCTCCCGATCTCCGCCGCCGGCTCGAGGAGGACGCGGTCGACCGCCTGCCGCCGCCCTTCGCGGCTGCCGTCCTCGCCGAGCCGCAGCCCTTCCTGCAGGCGATCGTCGACTACGTCCCGCCGCGGACGGTGCGCGGCCGGGTCGCCCTCCTCGGTGACGCCGCCGTGATGGTGCGGCCGCACACGGCCATGGGCGCGGCCAAGGCGGCGGGCGACGCGCTGGCCCTCGCCGCCTCCCTCGCGCGGCACCCGGTCGACGAGGCGCTCGAGCGCTACGAGGCCGAGCGGCTCCCCGTCGGCCGCGCCATCGCCGAGTACGGCAGGCGCCTGGGCCGCTCGATCCCGCTGCTGTCCGAGTGACCGCAGTACCGCGCTCCTGATCGATCCCGGACGCCCGCAGTGACCACCGCCTTCCCGGTGACGAGGCGCCACTGCGAAAGAGTGCGATCGGGAGCGAAGAAGAGGTCTCCGCTGGAAGTCCTCAGCTGAGCCGAGGTCCGTGCCCGTCACGAGTTCATCCGCCGCCCCCGCCTGGCCGCTCCCCGCCGTCCGCCGCGCGTCCCTTGCTCCTCGACCGCGGAGACGGCACCCTCGGGTGACGGCCCACGGCGAAGGAGACGCATGGACGACGACGGACTCCTGGCTGCGCTGCTGCGGGGACGGCCGGCGACGCTGGCCGACGCGGCGGAGCTGACCCACATCGACGAGGCCGAGGTCGCCGCGGCGATCGAGCGGCTCCGCGGCCGGGGGCTCATGGGCGGCGAGGGCGAGCAGCTCGACTTCCCGGCGCCGATGGAGTGGGCGGCCGCGGCCATCGCCCGGCACACGGAGTCGGCGCGGCGGGCGGGAAGGGAGTCGCTGGACGGGATCGAGCGCGTCGTCGCCGGCCTGCCGATGCTGCTAGGCGCCTGGCGGGTCGGCGAGGACGCGACGGATCCGGTGCCGACCCTCCTCCGTCACGGGCCGCACGCGTCCGAGGACCTCTGGTTCGACCTCGTCCGCCGCGACTCCGGCTCGCTCGTGGCGGTGCTCCCGAACGTGGAGCGGTTCCTCGATCCGCCGACGGAGCGGGCGATCCGCTTCGGGCACGCGCTCGCGGCGAAGGACCGGGTGCGCGTCATCATGCCGGCCGCCGGCGCGCGCGACCCGCGGGTGCTCGCCCGGGTGGAGGCGTACCAGGCGGCGGGCGTCGAGTACCGGCTCCTCGAGAGCCCGCCGAGCTGGTTCTGGGTCGACGGCGACCACCTCGCCGTCCCGTTCGAGCGGGGCGAGACGAAGCCGACCAGCGTGCTCGGCGTGCGCCATGCGGCGCTGGCGGGGCTGGTCGAGTCGTACTTCGAGGTCCTGTGGCGGCAGGCCGCTCCGATCGGCGCCGTCGACCAGAGCTGGCTGCCGCTGCTCCGGCTGATGCGCCAGGGCGTCACGCTCGAGACCGCGTCGCACCGGCTCGGCATGAATCCGCGGACCGGCCGCCGCCGCGTGGCCGCCGCGATGGAGCACTACGGAGTGGCGACGCTCTTCGCGCTCGGCACGGCGTGGGCGGCGGACTCGCGCACCCGCGACGGCGACGCCGGTGCCGGAGAGCCGGTGCTCGACGATCCGGAGGCGCTCGAGCCGGGAGTGCTGGACGACGGCGAGATCGACCTCGCCGAGACGGTGCCGCGCGATTGAGCTCCCGCGGGACCGAGCCGTGCGGCCGACCCCTCGACGCCTTCGGGTGGCCCTGAGGAGTCGGCCGATGCGCCCGCCCGGGCACCCCTCCAGTGTCCGGACGTGACCACGGCGGGGACAAGAGCCTGTAGCGGACACGTCCGGAAGAGGACACCGCACCCGGGAGCGGATCGCCGGCGCTCCCGCTCCGGGGCGGGCGCGTGCCAGGCTTGCCGCATGGATCTCGAGGTGCGGCCGGGGCTCGTCGTCCCCGCATCGGAGCTGCAGTGGCGGTTCTCGCGCTCCTCCGGGCCCGGCGGGCAGCACGTGAACACCTCCGACAGCCGCGTGCAGCTCACCTGGAGCGTCGAGGAGTCGACGGCCCTCTCGGATGAGCAGCGCTCGCGTCTGCTCGAGCGCCTCGGGCGGCGGCTCTTCTCCGGAGCGGTCACCGTCACGGTGGCGCAGGAGCGCTCGCAGCTGCGCAACCGCGAGACGGCCCTCGAGATGCTCCGCGGGATCATCACCGCGGCCCTCGCGCCGCCCTCCGCCCCGCGGCGCCCGACCCGGCCCACGCGCGGCTCCACCCGCCGCCGGCTCGCCGCGAAGCAGCAGCGCTCCGAGACGAAGCAGCAGCGCCGGCGGCCGCCCGGCGACTGAGCGGAGCCGGGGGTCCGTCCGGCGGGTGCGCCAGGCCGCGGTGCCCCGATCGCGCCGGACCCGGCTCAGGGAGTGAAGAACGCCTCGATCGCCGCGGTCAGGGCGACCAGGTCGTCCACGTGGGCGAGCTCGCGCGCCGAGTGCATCGAGAGCAGCGGCACTCCCACGTCGACCGTGGAGATGCCGAGCCGGGTCGCGGTCAGCGGGCCGATCGTGGATCCGCACGGCACCGAGTTGTTCGAGACGAACTCCTGGTACCCGACCCCGGCGCGCTCGCAGACGCCCGCCCACAGCGCCGCACCGCGCGCATCCGTCGCGTAGCGCTGCGTCGCGTTGATCTTGAGCAGCGGCCCCTTCCCGGCGACCGGCTGGTTCGACGGGTCGTGCTTCTCGGAGTAGTTGGGGTGCACGGAGTGGCCGGCGTCGGCCGAGAGGCACCAGGAGGCGGCGATCGCCCGGGCGCGCTCGTCGACACCGGCGCCGAGGGCCGTGCCGATGCGCGAGAGGACGTCCTCGAGGAACGGCCCGCTCGCTCCGGACCGGCTCGCCGAGCCGAGCTCCTCGTGGTCGAAGGCGGCGAGCACGCTGATGTGCGCGGGCGGCGCCGCTAGATCGGCGCTCGCCGCGAGGAGCGCGACGAGGCCGGCATGCACGGAGCTGAGGTCGTCCATCCGCCCGGCGGCGAGGAACATCTCGTCGAGGCCGAAGCGGCGCGGCGCCTGCGTGTCGGCGGTGAGCAGGTCGTAGCCGGCGACGTCGGAGGCGTCGTCGAGCCCGGCGTGCGCGGCGAGCAGCTGGAGCAGGTCGACCTCGGAGGCGTCGCCGATGCCGAACACGGGGACGGTGTGCTTCTGGCGGTCGAGGGTGAGTCCCTCGTTCGCCGTGCGGTCGAGGTGGATCGCGAGCTGCGGGATCCGCAGCAGCGGGCCGGTCCGGAGCAGGCGCGTCGAGCCGTCGCGGGTGACCACGCGCCCGGCCAGCTCGAGCTCGCGGTCGAGCCAGGAGTTGAGCAGCGGGCCGCCGTAGATCTCGACGCCGGCCTGCAGCCAGCCCTTCGAACCGATCGTCGGCCGGGGCTTGAGCATGAAGCCGGGGGAGTCGGTGTGGGCGCCCAGGATGCGGAAGGGCGTGGTCGCCCCGGAGCCCTCGGGCAGGTGCCAGGCGATGATCGCGCCGTCGCGGACGACGTAGTACCGGCCGGGCCCCGCGGGCCACGCCTGCGTCTCGTCCAGCCCCGTGAATCCGGCTCCCTCGAGGCGCCGTGCCGCCTCGGCGGCCGCGTGGTACGAGGAGGGGGAGGCGGTCAGGAACTCGGCGAAGTCGGCGATGTGGTCGTCACGCGTGGTCATCCCTCCAGTGAAGCACGCGGCGCGGCCGGGACGGGGAGGGTGCCGGGGGAGCCCCTGCGGCGGCCGTCACGGCCGGGCAGGGGCGCCCCGGGGCGGAGGGTCAGCGCCGGGTCAGGTCGACGTCGGCCTCGGCGGCGATCGCCTTGATCAGCGCCGAGGCGTTCTCCCCGCCGAAGCCGGCGGCCATCGCCTCGTCGATGTAGTGGCGGGCCGTCGCGACGCCGGGGACGGGCGCGCCGACGCTCTCCGCGTAGGCCTGGATCAGCCCCGCGTCCTTCTGCATCAGCGCGAGGGCGAAGGACGGCGAGTAGTCGCCGGCGAGGACGGACGGACCGACGCCGTCGAAGATCGGCGACTTGAAGTCGGTGACGGCGAGCACCTCCAGCACCTTGTGCAGGTCGAGCCCGCCCTTCTCGGCGAGGGTGAGCGCCTGGCCGAGCGCGAGCAGCTGCGACGCGACGATCAGGTTGCCGACCAGCTTCATCCGCGCACCGGAGCCGCCGGGGCCGATGTGGTGGACGGTCTCGCTGATCGCCTCGAGCACGGGCCGCGCCTCGGCGAAGACCTCGGCGTCGCCTCCCACGACGACCCAGAGCCCGCCCGCCGCGGCCTCGCCCTTCGAGCCGAACACCGGGGCGTCCAGGAAGCGGACGCCGCGGGCGTCGAACGCCGCGCGCTCCTCGTCGCTGCCCTCGGGGCTGATCGTGGACAGGTCGACGACGATCGTCGACGGGTCGACGAGGCCGGCGAGCCCGCCCTCGGCGAGCACGACCTCGCGCACGGCCGTGTCGTCGGCGAAGCAGGAGAGGACGAAGTCCGCGCCCTCCGCCGCGTCGGCGACGGACCCGGCCGTCGCCGCTCCCGCGACCTCGGGGACCGCGCTGCGGTTCCAGACGGTGACGTCGTGCCCCGCCTTCACGAGGTTGTCCGCCATCCCGCGTCCCATGGTCCCCAGTCCGAGGAATCCGATTCTCGCCATCTCAGTGCACCTTCATCTCTGTGTCGGAGGTCGTCTCCGCGGGGAGCTCCGCCCCCTGGTCGGAATTGGCGGCCTTCCAGGACTGGAGGAACCGCAGGTAGGCGGTGGCTCCGGGGTCCTGCAGGCCGATGCTGCGGTCCTGCAGCCACGACGCACGGCCGCGGCGGGACTGCAGCTCCTTCGAGCTGATCACGCCCTGCTCGGCGGCCGCGATCGCCGCGTCGAGGGCGGCGGGGCCGGGCTCCGACGTGCGCAGCGCCTCCGCCGCGGGGAACATCGCGTCGAGGATCGTCTTGTCGCCCACCTGCGACTTGCCCCGCTGGCTGATCGACTCGGCGGCCGCGAGCGCGAAGGCGCTGACGTCGTCGGAGCCGATGGTGGCGGCGTCGCCCCAGACCCGGGAGCCGGCGAGCAGCGCGCCCGCGACGAGCGCGGCCATCGTCGACGGGTTCGCATTGGCGAAGGCCTTGGCGCAGGCGAGCACGACCTCGGTCGGCGTCGCCGTGTCCGGGAGCAGCGCGAGCGCCTCGCGGGCGGCCTTGGCGCCGAGCGACACCGTGATGCCCAGGTCGCCGTCGCCGAGCGCCTGGTCCAGGTCCCCGAGCTCGTCGGCGTGCTCGGGGAAGACGACCAGGCACTTCGCGATCGCGGAGCTGAGTTCGGTTCCGTTCATCGTGATCAGACCTCTCGGAAGAAGGGGGACTGGGCGGGGGCGTTCAGCAGCTCGAGACGCGCGTCGTCGAGGGCGAGGAGCGAGATCGACGCTCCGGCCATCTCGAGGCTGGTCGCGTACTCGCCGATGTAGTTCTTCGCGACGGTGACGCCGCGCTCGGCGAGGAGCCCGTGGACCCGCCGGTAGAGCAGGTACAGCTCCTCGAGGGGAGTGGCGCCCATGCCGTTGACGAGCACGGCCACGCGGTCGCCCTCGCCGATGCCGAGGTCGGCGACGAGCCGCTCCGTGAGGTGCTCGGCGATGCTGTCCGCCGACTCGAGGGCGCCGCGGTGGATGCCGGGCTCGCCGTGGATCCCGATCCCGATCTCCATCTCGTCCTCGGCCAGCTCGAAGCTCGGCTTGGCCGTCATCGGGAGGATCGTCGGGGAGAGGCCCACTCCCATGGTCGCCGTGTGCTCGATGACGTCCTCGGCGACGGCCGCGACCTCGTCGAGCGAGTCCCCGCGCTCGGCGGCGGCGCCGGCCGCCTTGAACGCGAAGAAGATCCCGGCGACTCCGCGGCGGTCCGCGGCGCGCTCCTTCGGCTGGCTCGCGACGTCGTCGCGTCCGAGGGCGGTCAGCGTGCGGATCCCCTCGAGCTCGGCCATGTCGACCGAGAGGTCGAAGTTGAAGACGTCGCCGCCGTAGTTGCCGTACAGGTAGAGGACGCCGGCGCCGCCGTCGACGGCCTTGGTCGCCTCCAGGATCTGCGCGGACGACGGCGAGGAGAACACGTTGCCGATGGCGACCGCGTCGCACAGCCCCGTGCCGACGTAGCCCTTGAACAGCGGCAGGTGGCCGGAGCCGCCGCCCGTGACGATCCCGACCTTCCCCGCGACGGGGGCGTCGGCGCGGGCGAGGATCCGCAGGTCGGTGCCCGGCGTCTTCACCAGGGTCGGGTGGGCGAGCAGGATGCCCTCGACGAACTCGTCGACGAAGTCCTTCGGCTCGTTGATGATCTTCTTCACTGGTGCTCCGTTCTGGTGGACGCGTCCACGGTGGGCCGCGCGGGCGCGGGAGGGGTCGGGGCCGTCGCCCGCTGCCGGCGCGGCCGGTTCGCGGTGACGGAGTCGAGGACCATGACGGCGATGAGGAGGACGCCCTGGGCGATGGCGTACTCGTAGGAGGTCAGCCGCAGAGCGGTGAATCCGCTCGAGACGACCTGGAGGGTGAGCGTGGCGAGCACGACTCCGGCGACCGAGGCGAAGCCGCCCGACGGGTTCGTCCCTCCCAGCACCGCGATGACGATGACGAGCAGCACGTACGAGGAGCCGTAATCGGCGGACGCGGTGGGATTGCGGGCGAGGAACAGCACCCCGGCGCCGCCGGCGAGCAGCCCGCCGATCATGTAGCTGCGCGAGAGGACGCTGACGCTGCGGATGCCCGAGAAGCGCGCGGCCTCGGGGTTCGCTCCCTCCAGCTGCACCTTGCGGCCGAGGGAGGTCGTGTTGATCAGCAGGGCGACCGCGACGGCCACCACGAGCAGCACGAGGAACAGCACCGGGACGGGCCCGACGGCCATCATGCCGAAGGTCGTCAGGGCCGACGGTGCTCCGTAGAGCGTGGTCCCGCCGGTCCACACCACCGCGATGCCGTTGAGGATCTGCATGGTGCCGAGGGTCGCCAGGATCGGGGTGATCCCGACGACGCTCACGAGGAATCCGTTGAGGGCGCCGCAGAGGACTCCGACGACCAGGCCCGCGAGGACGATCGGCACGGTCATCGCCTCCGCGGCGGCGGGGTCGGCGGCGGCGACCTGGGAGTAGATCGTCGCCATCGTCACCGCCGACAGGTTGGCGATCGCCACGAGGGAGAGGTCGATGCCGCCCGTGAGCATGGCGAGCATCATCGCGATGGCGATCACGCCGATCTCGGGAGCCGCGACGCCGATGTTCTGCAGGTTGAGCGGGCTGAGGAACACGCGGGGGTTGGCGATCGCGAAGATCGCGACCGCGACGACGAGCGCGATGAGCATCCGGCCCGTCCCGCGGTTGCCCGCGGCGCGTCCGACGACACCGCGGGTGAACGCGTCGAGGCGGTCGTTCATGCGCCGAGCCGGGTGCTCGGAGGTGGTCCGGGATCCGTCGGTCATGATGCGACCCTCGCGCTCTCTCGTTCGTGGCTCACGTCGTCGTCGACGGGCCGGACCCGCTTCGCCTTGCGGCGCGCGGCGATCGCCTGCACGCCGACTCCGACGATCAGCAGGACTCCGACCGCGGCGCGCAGCCAGGCGCTGGGGACGCCGGCGAGCAGCAGGCTGTTGTTGATCACCTGGATCAGGACGACGCCCAGCACCGTGCCGAGCACCGACCCGCGGCCGCCGAAGATCGACGCGCCGCCGAGGACGACCGCGGCGATGATGTCGAGCTCGTCGCCCACCAGGTCCTGCGGGTTCGCGCTGCGGCCGAGGACCATGTGCGCGATCCCGGCCAGGGCGGCGAGGACGCCGACGAGGACGTAGACCGAGAGCTGGGTCCTGACCACGCGGAAGCCCGCCCGGCGGGCGGCCTCGATGTCGCCGCCGATCGCGTAGAGCGAGCGTCCGAACATCGTGCGCGTCAGCATCAGCCAGACCACGACCGCGAGCACGACGGCGAGCAGCGTCATCAGGTGGAGGGCCGCGCGGCCGCCCGAGGTCGCCACGTCGACGACGTTGACCGAGGAGAGCGCCGCGAGCGACGGGGGCAGCTGCGCGTAGTACTGGGCGCCGACGAAGGTGTACATCACCCCGACGAACACACCCTGCGTGCCGAGCGTGACGATCAGCGTGGGAAGCCGGAACCGCGCGATCACGAAGCCGTTGACCAGGCCGAGCACCGCGCCGATCACCACGGCCATCGCGATGATCGCGAGCGCGGGGAGGTCCTGCCCGGTGGCGAGGGTGACGCTGACCGCCGTGTAGGCCGAGAAGATCGCGACGGCCGCGAACGAGACGTCGATGCCTCCGGAGACGATGACGATCAGGACCGCGAGCGCGAAGATCAGCGGCACGGTGGCGCTGCGGAGGATCGACAGACCCGTCGTCGCGCTGAAGAAGACCGGGTTCACGGCCGTCATGACGATCACGAGGGCGACCAGGACCAGGGCGAGGACGCCCTCGTTGTTCGCGCCTCGGAGGGATCGGAGCGTGGACACGTCAGACCGCCATTCTGTTCTGGAGGTTCTCGGCGGTGATCTCGTCGCCGCGGAGCTCGTGGGCGATGCGGCCGCGGGCGACGACCAGCACGCGATGGCAGCAGGCGACCAGCTCGGGGGCGTCGTCCGAGATCACGACGACGGCCATCCCGCGGGCGGCCTCGCGCCGCAGCAGCTCGAGGATCTGCGACTTGGAGCCGACGTCGACTCCGACCGTGGGTCCGTTGAGGATCAGCACCTTCGGGTCGGTCGCCAGCCACTTCGCGATCACCACGCGCTGCGCGTTCCCTCCCGAGAGGGAGCGGACGGGCGCCTGGGGGTTCGGGGCCTTGATGGACAGCTCGGCGAAGAGCCGGTCGATGGTCGCGCGGATCCTCCGCTTGTCGAGCGAGCGCCACGGCGTGCGGTGCGCGTCGAGGGAGCCCGCGATGATGTTGTCCGCGATCGGCTTCTCTAGGAAGAGGCCCTGCGAGAGGCGGTCCTCCGGCACGTAGCCGATCCCGGCGCGGACGGCGTCGCGGATGCTCCGCACCGCGGTGGGCGCTCCGTCCACGGCGATGATCCCGGAGGCGGCGGGCTGGGAGCCGAAGACGGCCTCCGCGATCTCGGTGCGGCCCGAGCCCAGGAGCCCGGTGATGCCGAGGATCTCGCCCGGGCGCACCGAGAACGAGACGTCGTGGAAGGCGCCGGGGCGGGAGAGGCCGACGACCTCGAGCATCGGGGGCGCCGACTCGTCGAGCGTGCTCACGATCCGCGACTCGTCGAGCTCGCGGCCGGTCATGTGCTCGGCGATGGAGCGGCGGTCGAAGTCGGCGACGGGGCCGCTGGTGACCACGCGGCCGGAGCGCATGATCGTCACCCGCTGCGAGATCTCGAGGACCTCCTCGAGCTTGTGCGAGACGAACGCGAGCGCGACGCCGCGGCTGCGCAGCCGCTCCACGATCGTGAACAGCCGCGCCACCTCGGTGTGCGTCAGCGCGGTGGTGGGCTCGTCCATGATGATGACGCGCGCGTCGTTGACGAGGGCGCGGCAGATCGCGGTGAGCTGCTTGTCGGCGACCGAGAGGTCGGCGACGTCGGCGTCGAGGTCCAGGTCGAGCTGCAGCTCGTCGACGATGGCCTTCGCCCGGGGGCGCGCGGTGCCGGCGCGGTAGAGGCGGTGCTTCGCCGCGACGGCCGAGGTCAGCACGATGTTCTCGGCGACCGTGAGGTTGGGGAAGAGCGAGAAGTCCTGATAGATGACCTGGATCCCGCTCGTGATCGCGGACGTGGTGTCCATCCGGGAGCGGGTGTCCCCGTCGATGGAGATCTCGCCCGCATCGGGGCGCTCGGCCCCGGAGATGATCTTGATCAGGGTGGACTTGCCGCAGCCGTTCTCGCCGGCGAGGCAGTGCACCTCGCCGGGGATCAGGTCGAGCGAGACGCCGTCGAGGGCGGTGACGCCGCCGAATCGCTTGGTGATGCCGCGGGCGCTGAGGATCGGGGCAATGGTGCCGGGGGGAGCGTCGGTCATCGTCGACCTTCCTGAGGGTGCTCCGGGGCGCGCGGGCGGCGCGCCCCGGAGCGGGGGTGGAGGGGGATCAGAAGTCGTACTGCGCGGCGGTCTCCGCGTCGGCCGCGACGGACGCGTTCCCGACGAAGACGTTGTCGAACCCGTCGAGCTTCTTGAGCGAGTCGTAGCCCTCGACGCCGAGGTCGGTGCCCTCGGTGATCTCGCCGCCGTCGGCGAGGATCTTCGCGATCGACAGCTGGGCCTCACCGGCGAGGGCCGGGTCCCAGAAGAAGATCTTGTCGATGGAGCCGTCGGCCAGGTACTGGTTGGCCACCGACGGGATCGAGGTGCCCATCACGCACACCTGGTCCTGGAGGCCCGCCTCCTGCACCGCGCGCGCGATGCCGGGGACGTCGTTGCCGGCGGAGCCCTGGAAGCCCGCGATGTCGGGGTACTTCGCGAGGATCTCCTTCGCGCGCTCGTACGCGGTCTCCTGGTTGTCGGTGCTCTCGATGGGGGTCTCGACGCGGGTCATGCCGGGGGAGTCGGCCTGCTGCGTCTCGTACGCCGCCTCGACCCACTCCATGTGCGTCTTCGCGGTCAGCCCGCCGACGAACTGGACGTACTTCCCCTCGCCGCCCATGCACTCCGAGAGGTTGTCCATGATCTCGGAGCCGTAGGACGCGTTGTCGAAGGCCTCGATGTCGACGTCGACGTTCTCGATGCCGGACGCCTCGTGCGAGACGACGATGATGCCCTGCTGGCGGGCCTGGGCGAGCACGTTGCTGAGCGACTCGGGCGAGTTCGGGACGACCGTGATGGCCGTCGGGCGCTGCGCGATCAGGTCCTGCACGATCGCGGTCTGCTTCTCGGGGCTGACGTCGTCGGCGCCCTCCTGGCGGGCGTCGATCCCGGTCTCGTCGGCGAAGTCCTGCACGCCGACGGCCATGCGCTGGAACCACGGGATGGTCTGCGCCTTGACGACGGTCACCATGACCATCTCGCCGGGGGCGGCCGAGCCTCCGCTGCCGGCGGCGGTGTCGGAGCCGGCGCCGACGGTCGTGCATCCGGTGAGGAGGATTGCGGCGCCCGCTGCGAGCGTCATGCCTCGGAAAAGTCGAGAGCGGTCCATTCGTTGACTCCTTCGTGAACGAGAGGATGGTGGCCGTTCGGCCCTCATCCGGTGCGGTGTTCTGACGCTGCTGTGTCGGAATCCGTCGCAGGAGCCCGACGCTAATCGCTGATCGAGCACTCCGTCAAGCGATAACGCGCAGATGGCTGCACTCTTTCGCGCATGGGGCGTGGGAAGCGCGCGAATCGCGCATCCAGGGCGCAGACGGTGCGTTCGACCGCGTAGATCCGCCGCGCACCCGGCGGTCGGGACGCGCAGCCGCCCGCGCATGCGCGCAATCTGCGCGTTTCCGCGCGCCGTCTGCGCCTCCTCCCCGCTCCGCCCCGTAGCCTCGACGGAGGCGAGACCAGGATCGAGGTGTGGGATGTCCCGTCAAGCAGAGATCGTCGACGCCCTCCAGGACGGCGGCTTCCAGTCGGTGCGAGACCTCGCGGAGCGGTTCGACGTCACTCCGTCGACCATCCGTCGCGACCTCGAGCGGCTCGAGGCGATGGACCTGGTCAAGCGCACGCACGGAGGCGCGATCCCGGTGAAGCAGTCCGAGACTCCGCACCACTTCAAGGAGGAGCTGCACCGCAGCGAGAAGGCGGCGATCGGGCGGGCGATGGCCGAGCGCGTCCTCGAGGGGCAGACGATCCTCCTCGACGGGGGCACCACGACGCTCGAGGTCGCGCGACACCTCGAGAACCAGCGCCTCACCGTCGTGACCGGCGACCTGCGGGTCGCCCTCGCCGTCGCCCGCAAGCAGACGATCCACCTCGTCTTCATCGGCGGCGAGCTCCTGCCGAACGCCTTCTCGATGTGGGGGCCGACCTCGGTGCAGCAGCTCTCGAACCTGCGGGTGGACGTCGCGATCTTCGGCGCCGACACCGTGGGCGACGACGGCATCTACAGCACCACGAGCTACGAGCTCGAGCTCAAGCGGCTGATGATGGCGTCCGCGCGCGAGGCGTTCTTCGTCGCCGACAGCTCGAAGTTCGGGCGGGAGGCGCTGTTCAAGGTCTTCGGCACGGAGGACTTCACCGCGGGGATCACCGACAGCCTGCTCGACCCGCTGCGGGCGTCGCACTTCCCCGTGCCGCTCATCCAGGCGTCGATCCTCCCGCCCGACGGGAGACGCGCCTAGCCGCGAGGCCCGCGTCTCTGCGGGACGGAGGCGCCGTCGTCCCCGCGGCGGGACGGCGCCCGTCACTCCTGTGGTGGAAGCGCGGCCGTCACTCCTGCTCGCCCGTCACTCCTGCGCGCCCGTCACTCCTGCGCGGCCGCCGCGAGGGCGCGGTCGAGCCAGTCCGCGAGCAGCAGGCGCTCCGCGGGCGTGAGGCCGGCGAGCTCCGGTGCGAGGGCCCGGACGCCGACGAGGGCGGTGAGCCGCCCGCCGTCGCCGGGGGAGGGCGGGTCGGCGAGGATCCCCGCGAGCACGCTGTCGAGCGCGGCATCGGCGAGACCGGGGTCGCGGTCGGCGGCGGGGGTGGAGAGCAGGGTGGTGACCACGCCGGTGCCCGCCGCCTGGATGAGGCCGACGGCGCGCTCCTCCGGCACGCGGAGGCGGCCCTCGGCGGCCACGCGCTGCACGCGGGCGGCGAGGACCCGCCGCCCGGAGAGGGCGGCCGGCGATCCGGAGGCGCGGCCCGGATCGCTGAGGAGGCGGAAGAGCGCGGGGTTGGCCAGGCCGAACTCCACCTGCGCGGCCCAGCCCGCGCGCAGGTCCTCGACCGGGTCGACGCCCCCGGCGACGGCCGCCTCGACCGTCCGCGCTTTGGAGTCGACCCAGGTGGCCAGCACGTGCTCCGCGACCGCCTCGAGCAGGCCGTCCTTGTCGCCGAAGAGGCGGTAGATCGCCGGGGCCTGCAGCCCGGCCGCCTGGGCGACCGCTCGCGTGGTGACGGCGGCGGGGCCCTCGTCGCGGAGGAGGCCGGCGGCCGCCTCGACGATGCGCAGGCGCGTGTCGGTCGGAGGAGTGGGGCTGGTCACGTATCGACGGTAGCGCACGGTTGCTATCGGCGGAATTCCGTGGTTATCTTCCTCGTGGTATCGCTGATACCCCTCATCGGAAGGCTCTCCCCATGATCATCGTGACCGGTGCCACCGGCGCTCTGAACGGCTCCACCGTCGACCACCTCCTCGACTCCGTCCCCGCCTCCGGGATCGCCGTCGTCGCCCGCGACGCCTCGAAGACCGCCCGCTTCACGGAGCGCGGAGTGGAGGTGCGCGTCGGCGACTACGCCGACCCCGCCTCCCTCCCGGCCGCCTTCGACGGAGCGGATCAGCTGCTCCTCGTCTCCTCGAGCGATCCGCGGGCCGACGCCGTCGCCCTGCACCGCACCGCCATCGAGGCGGCCGTCGCGGTCGGAGTCGGACGGGTCCTCTACACGAGCCACCAGGGCGCCGCCGCCGACACCCCCTTCGGCCCGGGCCGGGACCACGCGGCGACCGAGCGCCTGCTCGCCGAGTCCGGACTCGCCTGGACGTCGCTCCGCAACGGCTTCTACGCGCACAGCCTGGGCCTCTTCCTCGGACCGTGGCGGGAGATCGGCGTGATCGAGGTCCCCTCGGACGGTCGCGTCTCGTGGACGGCCCGCGAGGACGAGTCGGAGGCGGCCGCCCGGCTCCTCCTCTCGGGGAGCCCGCAGGACGGGCCGATCATGCTGACCGCGACGGAGGCTCCGACGTTCGAGGAGATCGCCGGGATCGCGGCCGAGGTCGGCGGGCGACCCGTCGAGCTGCGCGTCCTCGGCGACGACGAGTGGGTCGCCGCGCGCGTCGCGGCGGGTCAGCCCGAGTTCCTCGTGCGCTTCACCCTCGGGATGCACCAGGCGGCCGAGCGCGGCTTCTTCGCGGGCACCGGCCCCGAGCTCGGGCGCCTCCTCGGACGCGAGCCGCGCAGCGTCCGCGACCTGCTCGAAGCCGGACCGGCAGCCGTCACCGGAT
Source organism: Rathayibacter sp. AY1D5 (assembly GCF_002932515.1). Lineage (NCBI taxonomy): Bacteria > Bacillati > Actinomycetota > Actinomycetes > Micrococcales > Microbacteriaceae > Rathayibacter > Rathayibacter sp. AY1D5. The sequence goes on along the minus strand of NZ_PSVU01000018.1, from coordinate 2,809 downwards.
GACGCCGGGCGGGCCGTCCCGGGCCCGCCCGCGCGCCGCGGCACCGCGCCGTCCGCCGAGGCGCCGCCGAGGGAGCGGTGCCTCGGCGTCAGGGCGGTGTCCCGACTCCCTCCGCACGACGACGGGAGCCCGCCGCACCGGTGAGGTGCGACGGGCTCCCGGGGAGTGCCGTGCGTCAGCCGCAGCTGCGCGCGCTGTACGGCGCGGTGGCCGTGGCCGTGACGGTCTTGCCGCCGACCGTGGCCGTGCCGGTGACCGTCGCCTCGCCCGCGGCGAGCTGCGTCGAGCGCACCGTGAACGCGGCGGAGCCGGAGGCGCCCGGCTTCACGCCGGCGATCGTCTTCACGCCCTCGGGGGTGCTGATCGAGACGTCCATGGGCACCGTGTCGCCGTTCCTGCCGACGACCGTCAGCACGACCTTGCCGGCGACGCAGCGCGACGTGGCGGTCGCGCTCACCTTCAGCGAGGACTGCACGGTGACCGTGACCTGCACCGGCATGCGCGACGCGTCCTGCGCGACGCCCGAGACCGTGAAGGTCCCGGCCGTGGCGTAGGCGGCGGGCGCGACGGCGTCCCAGGCCACGTCGACCGTGCTGGTGGTGCCGGCGGCGGTCCTGATCGTGGCGCGGGGCAGGACCGGCGCGGTGCCGGCCGTGGTCGTCGCGGTCAGCGGAGCGACCGAGGCGACGGCCAGGCCGGGGGCGTAGCCCTCGAGCACCTTCTGGTACTCGGAGCGCGTCACCGGGATGACCGTGCCGTGGCGCGGCTTGCCGCCGTCGGCGTTCTGCGGCAGGCCCGTGCGGAGCTTCGCTCCGAGCGGCTGCCAGGAGTCGCCGTTCGCGAGGTCGTCGGTGCCGAACGGGATGTAGTGGTTCGGCCCGTCGTGGTAGTTCGGCTGGTCGATGAAGAGGAACCAGTCGAGGCCGTTCACGTCGCCCTCGTTGGCGGGGAAGACGTTGGGGCCCTCACCGCTGGTGAAGGTCTTCCCGGGCTCGCCGTTGGGCAGGCCCGAGGCCACCTTCTCCTTGACCAGCGACCACTCGTCCGCCGGTCCACCGGTGCCGGGCAGCGAGCCCGAGACGGTGGCCAGCAGGTCGGTGCTCTTCTCCTCGCGGAGGGTCATCGACGCCTCGTCCTTGGTGAAGCGGTAGTAGGTGTCGCCGTCCTTCGCGACCGTCGAGTCGATGGTGCCCTTGCCGGCGCCGCGCTTGACGTCGATCCACGGCTTCGCCTCCGAGAAGGAGGTGAAGTCCTCGGTCGTCGCGTACATCATCTGGTTGTAGGTGACGGAGGCGCGGTCGGCCGTGTTCGTGGTCGGGTACATGTTCGAGGCCCAGAACACGACGTAGGTCTGGAGCTCGTCGTCCCAGTACGCCTCGGGGGCCCAGGTGTTGCCGGCGAAGTCGGTGGAGACCTTGACGTGGCGCTGAGCGGACCAGTTCACCAGGTCGGTCGACTCCCAGACCTCGATGTACTTCGAGCCCGACTTCTGCGCGGTGTCGAAGCCGCCGGGGAGCCCGTCGATCTTCAGGTCGGTGGCGAGCATGAAGAACTTGTCGCCCTCGTGCGAGCGGATGATGAACGGGTCGCGCAGGCCCATCGTCCCCAGGTTCGAGGTGAAGACCGGCTTGCCGCCGTTCAGCGTGTTCCAGCTCAGCGCGTCGTTGCCCTTCGAGGCGGCGAGGCTGATGCGCTCGGCGCCGTCGCCCTCTCCGGTGAAGAACGCCCAGACGTACGCCTCGGTGTCGTCGGTGCCGGCGGGGAGCGGCTGCACCCGGAGGGTGAAGTCGCGGGTCCGGGTGGTGGATCCGCTGGTCGCGGTCGCGCGGACGACCACGTCGATCGCGGGGCTCCCGGTCGCGGGGCGGTCGACGTCGATGGTGCGGGTGCCGGCGGCGCTGCCGTCGCGGACGGTCGCTCCGCTCGGGCTGACGACGCTCCAGGCGATGCTCGAGCCGAGCGTGCCGGTGGTGGGCACCGAGACGTTCGTCCGGATGTCGCCGACGTTCGGGATGGCGATCGCGGCGAGGTCGCGCTGGACCTTCGTCGCGTCGTCCAGCTGCGCGGCGACGCGCACCGCGTAGTCGACCGAGCGGGTCTCGGTGCCGACCCTGTAGGTGGCGGTGAGGGTGGCGGTGGCGTCCGGCTGCCCCGCGGCGGGGCGCGTGACGGTCGCGGTGCCGCCGGTGATGGCCACGGCCGCGCTGTTCGACGTCCAGGTGATGCCGACGCCGCTGGCGGTGGTGGGCACCGTGAAGCCGGCGGTCGCCTCCGTGGGCACCGTGACCGACGCGACGGCGCGGTCGAGGGCCTGCGAGGAGTAGAGCGCCTGCACGGAGCTGCTGCTGAGGGCGCTGTCGTAGACGGCGAAGTCGTCCATCTCGCCGTTCCAGCCCGGGTCGTTGTAGGTCGAGCGCGCGATGTACGCGACGAGCGACGGGCCGAACGAGGAGACGTCGCGGGCGATCGTGCTCTGCGAGATCTGCGCGCCGTTGACGTACACGGTGAGCTTGCCGGTCGAGCCGTCGATGACGGTCGTGTAGAGCGAGAGGCCCGAGGGGGTGCGCGCGCCGACGGTCGGGGTGCCCGTCGCTCCGGCGCCGACCTCGGTGTTGTAGGGAGCGCCCGCGCTGACCGAGTTGGTGACGACCGACTTGGTGTAGCCGGAGAGGTTGCTCGGGTTGAGCAGCCAGTAGCCGGAGGAGAACGAGGCGCCGGAGGCGACGGGCGCTCCGACGAACGCGGCGGCGACGTTGCCGGTCCCGCCCTTGTGGGCGAGCCAGGTCGAGAAGGTCAGGTCCTTCTTGCC
>NZ_PSVU01000017.1:0-64799 GCF_002932515.1 Rathayibacter sp. AY1D5 | reverse complement strand
ACCGGCTCGGGCGTCCTCGGCATGGCGGAGCGGGTCGAGCGGGCAGGGGGGACGCTGCGCGCCGGGGCGGTCCGCCGCTCCTTCGAGCTGGACGCGCGCCTGCCGGTGGGGAGCGACTCGTGATCCGGGTGCTGATCGCCGACGACGAGGACATGATCCGCACGGCGCTGGCCGCACTCCTCCGCCTCGAGGAGGACCTCGAGATCGTGGGCGAGTGCCGCGACGGCGAGCAGGCGGTCGCGGAGGCGCTGCGCCTGCAGCCCGACGTGTGCCTGTTCGACGTCGAGATGCCCGGGCTCGACGGGATCGAGGCGGCGGAGCGGCTGCGCCGGGTCTCCGCGACGCGGGTCGTGGTCGTCACCCGGCACGCGCGGCCGGGGGTCCTGCGGCGAGCGCTCGGAGCGGGCGTCAGCGGCTTCCTGCCGAAGTCGCGCCGGGTCGAGGACGTCGCCGAGGTGATCCGTCAGGTCGCGAGCGGACGCCGCTACGTCGATCCGGAGATCGCCGCCGACGCCCTGGCGAACACGCGCAGCCCGCTGACCGACCGGGAGCTCGACGTGCTCAGCGCCGGCTCCCGCGGCGAGACGATCGGCGAGATCGGCGCGGCGCTGCACCTCTCCTCCGGCACCGTCCGCAACCACGTCTCGTCGATCCTGCGCAAGCTCGACGTCGACACCCGCCAGCGCGCGGTCATCGAGGCCCGCGAGCGCGGCTGGATCTGAGCGAGGCGCCGCAACGGCAGCCACTCCGCAGGAGTCGTCGCACTCGCGCTCGAGTGCGACGACTCCTGCGTTCTCGCGAGCGGTGCCCGTCAGGCCGTCGGCGTCCAGATCCGCATCGTCGACGGTCCCCGGTTCGCCCAGCGGTGGTACGGCCGGAACTCCGCCTCGAAGCGCCGCCCCTCCTCCACCGGTACGGAGCCGTAGGGCCAACCGGGAGCCGCCTCGCGCGCCACGAGGGACACGCGCGCTCCCTCCGCCGTCACGACGGGCGGCACCGAGGCGTCGACCGCGATGTGCTCGGTGTCCAGGCCCTCGGGCAGGTCGAGCGACTCGATCGCCAGCACGAACGGCCCGCGCTCGAGGGCGACCTGGCCGCGCACCGCGTCGATCCGGGGATGCGGAGCGACGAAGCGGGCCGTCATCGGCAGCGAGAGCCGCACGGTGTCGCCGGCGGAGAACGCCCGGCGGACGGTGACGGTCGGCGTCGAGACCGGCTCGCCGTCGAGCAGCGCCGAGCCCCGCGCGAACGGCGGCACCCGCAGCGTCAGCGCGAACTCCGCGTCCTCGAGGATCCGTACGACGATCTCGCCGTCGGCCGGGTACTCCGTCTCGACGCGCAGCGCGACGCCTCCGGTGCGCACCTCGTACGCGCCGTACTGGTGCAGCTGCACCCCGTCGTCGGTAGCGGTCGCGAAGCCGAGCTCCACGCTCGCCAGGGTGCGGGCGGTGTTGGTCGGGCAGCACGAGACCCAGAACCAGGGCGCGCGGAGGCTGGACTGCGCGCGGTCGGTCTCGCGCGACTCGTCCGGAGCCACTCCGTCGACGCGCTGCTGCAGCGTGTTCGTGTAGAAGAAGGCGCGGCCGTCCTCGCGGGTCGCGGGGAGCACCGCGTTCAGCAGCGTCCGCTCCATCAGGTCCGCGTAGCGGGGCTCGTTCGAGCCGAGCAGCAGCCGCCAGCTGAGCATCGTGGAGCCGATCGCCGCGCAGGTCTCCGCGTAGGCGCGGTCCGGCGGCAGCTCGTAGTCGGCGCCGAACGCCTCGTCCTGGTGGTGCGAGCCCATCCCGCCCGTGACGTAGGTGCGCCGCTCGACGGTCGCCTCCCACTGGCGGCGGACCGCCTCCTCCAGCTCGGCGTCGCCGGTCTCGACCGCGACATCGAGAGCCCCGGAGGCGAGGTAGAGGGCCCGCACCGCGTGGCCGCGCAGCACCTCCGCGTCGCGCACGGGCACGTCGTCCTGGAAGTACTCGGCGCCGAACGCGATCGGCTTCAGCGTCCCCGTCCCGCGCCGCTCCACGAAGAGGCGGGCCAGCTCGAGGTAGCGCTCCTCCCCCGTCGCCCGCGCCAGCTCGGCGAGCGCCGGCTCGATCTCGGGGTGGCCGCACACGGCGACCCTCCCCTCGGGCCCGAACTCGCGGTGCACGTGGTCGGCGAGCCGTCGGGCGACCTGCGGCAGGAGGTCGTCGTGCCCGGTGCGCAGCCGCGCCACGGCGGCCTGGATCAGGTGCCCGAAGCTGTACAGCTCGTGGCCCCACTCCAGGTCGGAGTAGCGCGCGCGCTGGCCGGGGCGGCCGAAGCTCGTGTGCAGGTAGCCGTCCGGGTCCTGGGCGGAGGCGACCCGCGCGACGAGGTCGTCGTACCGCTCCTGCAGCCCGGCGTCGTCGCTCCGGCCGAGCTCCCAGGCCATGGCCTCGAGGAGCTTGTAGACCTCGGAGTCCACGAACTCGATGCCCGCGTGCGCGTCGCCGCTCTCGGCGGACGAGATCGAGCCGTCGGCAGCGCGGTCGAAGTTGCCGGCCCAGCCGACGCGCTCGATCCACGAGCGGCAGTGCTCGATGACGGCGGAGGAGTTGAGGTCCTGGTAGTGCTTCCAGAAGCCGCCGGTGAGGCGGATCTCGTCCTGGCGCAGCGGCCGGAGCACGCTCCGCGAGGGGGCGACCGGGCCGCCGAGGGCGGTGGCGGTGGGGGCGGTGAGGGTCACGGTGTCTCCTTGGAGGGACGGGTCAGTCCTTGACGGCGCCGGCGGTGACTCCCGCCGAGACATACCGCTGGGCGACGACGAGGAGGACGGCGGCCGGGAGCGAGGCGACCACGGCGGTCGCCATGATCGAGTTCCACTCCTGGTTGTTGTTGCCGATGTACTTGTAGATGCCGAGGGTGATCGGCTGGAGCTTCCCGCCGCTGTCGAGCGTCGAGGCGAAGATGAAGTCCGACCAGGCCCAGAGGAACGCGAACAGCGAGACGGTGACGACGGAGTTGCGGCTGATCGGCATGATCACCGAGGTGAAGGTGCGCCAGGCGCTCGCTCCGTCCATCCGGGCCGCCTGGGTGAGCTCGTCGGGGATCCCCGACATGAAGGCCGTGAAGATCAGCACGCCGAACGGCACCGCGATGGTGGAGTCGGCCACGATCAGGCCCGGAATCGAGTTGAGCAGCCCCAGGTTGAGGTAGATGGCGTAGAAGCCCATCGCCATGATGATCGCCGGGATCATCTGCGCGATCAGCAGCACGAACGAGAGCGCCTGCCCGCCGCGGGGCCGCAGCTTCGCCAGCGAGTAGGCGGCGGGAGCGGCGATCGCCACGGTCAGCAGCACCGTGCCGAGGCCGACGACGAGGCTGGTGCCCAGGTAGGGCAGCTGCTCGCTCAGCACCGCCTGGTAGCCGGTGAACGTGGGCGAGAACGGGAACCAGTCCGGCGGATCCTTCCGCATCGAGCCGGTCGGAGTGAGGGAGACGTTGATCATCCAGTAGACGGGGAACAGCATGACCGCCGTGAGGGCGATCCCGACCACCGTCAGGTACCAGGGGCGGCGGGCGGTCACGAGTCGGCCTGCTTCCGCTGGACCCGGATGTACACGAGGCCGAAGACGAGGGCCAGGATGATCAGCAGGTTGCCGACGGCCGCGGCCGGTCCGAAGTCGGGCAGCATCGAGCCGAAGCCGAGCTGGTACGTCCAGGTGGCGAGCGTGATCGAGGAGTCGGCGGGGCCGCCCTTCGTCATGATCCAGATGATGTCGAACACCTTCAGCGTGTAGACGAGGCCGAGCAGGATCGTGATCGCCGACACCGGCCGCAGCAGCGGCAGCGTGATCCGCCAGAACTGCTGGGCGCCGGTCGCGCCGTCGAGCGAGGCCGCCTCGTAGAGGTCCTGCGAGATGTTCTGCAGGCCGGAGTAGAGGATCACCAGATTGAACGGGATGCCGATCCAGATGTTCGCGATCAGGACCGCGATCAGCGAGGTGGTCGGCGAGGTGAGCCAGTTGATCTGGCCGATCCCGAACGACTCCAGGAACGCGTTCACGATGCCGGAGTCGCTGTTGAGCATCCACGACCAGGTCGAGGCCGAGACGATCAGCGGCAGGAGCCACGGCACCAGGAACAGCGCCCGGAGCGTGCTCGCCAGCGGGAAGCGGCGGTAGAAGAACACGGCGAGCGCCAGCCCCAGCGTGAACTGGAAGAGGAGCGAGACGCCGGTGAAGACCGCCGTGTGCAGCAGCGCCGGGCCGAAGGTCGCGTCCTGGAACACCTGGACGTAGTTGTCGAACCAGACGAAGGGTGCGTTCCCCTGCACGAACGAGCGGACCGTGTAGTCCTTCAGGCTCAGCTCGAGGTTGCGGTACAGCGGGAACGCGTAGAAGACGAGCAGGTAGGCGACGAGCGGGGCGAGGAACGCCCACGCGACCAGACGGCCGCCCTCGGGGCGCCAGCGGCGCCGACGGCTCTCGGCGGCCGGGGCGGGCGGGGCCGGCGGCTCGGTGCCGCGCCGCAGGAGGCGGGCGGTCTCGGTGGCAGTGGTCATGGTCTCTCCCGTCCCCCCGGCCGGTGCGCGGAGCACCGGCCGGGGGGACCTCGTTCGGGGAGCGGGAGCCCCCGGTCGTCCTACTTCGTGGCGGATTCGGCGGCCGACTGGGCGGCCTTCAGGGCGTCCTCGGGAGACTGCGAGCCGCTGAGCACGGTCTGCACCGCGCCCCACAGCTGCTCCGAGATCTTCGGGTACTTCGTGCCGAGGTCGTCCGAGGTGCGGCCCTTCGCGGCCTGCACGGCGGTGACCCACGGCTCGAGGTCGGCGTTGCCGGCGACCTGCTCCTGCTGCGCCTCGGCCGTCGGCGCGATGTACGAGAGCGTGTTGTCGGTCGTGACCAGGCTCTCCGTCGAGGTCAGGCACTCGGCGATCTTCTTCGAGGTCTCGTAGCGCGCCGTGTCCGACTGCACCGGGAGGGTGAGGAACTCGCCTCCGGTCGGTGCGGGGGCCGCTCCGCCGTCCTTCGACGGGATGGTCAGGACGCCGTAGTCGATCCCCGAGGCCTTCGCGTTGGCCAGCTGCCAGGTGCCGTTCTCGCCGAACGCGTACTCGCCGGTCTCGAACTCCTGCCAGCTCGTGGTCTGCGTGTTGCCGATCACGGAGTTGGGCGCGTAGCCCTTCTCGAGCCAGTCGCTCCAGAGCGAGACGGCGTCGACCGCGGCGGGCGAGTCGAGGTCGGTCAGCTCGGCGCCGGAGCCCCAGAACCACGGCAGGAACTGGAAGGTCCCCTCCTCCGTGCCGATGCCGGAGAACGTGATGCCCTTGCCGCCGGAGGCGGTGACCTTCTCGAGCGCGTCGGTCAGCCCGGCCCAGTCGGTGATGGAGGCGGCGTCCACGCCGGCCTTCTCGAGCACGGCCTTGTTGTAGTACAGCGCGAGCGTGTTGGCGCCGATCGGCACGCCGAAGGTGTCGCTGCCGGTCCGGCCGGCCGCGAGGATGTTCGCGTCGATCCCGTCGGTGGAGAGCCCGGACTCGGCGGTCGTGGTCAGGATGCCCGACTCCGCGAGCGTCGAGACCACGGGGTTGTCGACGAGCAGGAGGTCGGGCGAGTTGCCCTGCTGACCGGCGAGCAGCGCCTTGTTGGTCAGGTCGGTGGTGTCGTAGCCGGTGCGCTCGACGGTGACGCCGGCCTCGGTCCCGCAGGAGTCGATGAGCTTCGCCCAGTCGGACGACTCGTCGAACTGGGGGTACGGGTCCCAGAACGTGTAGCTGCCTCCCGCGGCGGAGCCGGAGTCTCCCCCGGAGCCGCTCGCGCAGCCGGTCAGTGCGGCGGCGGCCGTCCCCAGCAGGACGGCGGCGGCGAGGCCCCGAGCGTGCTTCCTCGTCTTCACGGATGATCCCTTCGTCGTTGACGGATTCCTCGGCAGTCGTCCCGAATGTCTGCGCCGGGCCGAAACTACTTTCTGTCGGGTAAACCTAGGCAGGGGCGGTCAGCGCGTCAAGAGATGCGACCTTTTCGGTCTTTTCGGTATTTCGCCGGAGTCGTGCGAGGATCGACGCGGCGGCCCGCCGGGCCCGGAACGGAGGCGCGGTGCCACCACGCAAGCCCACCGGCACCATCACGCTCACCGACGTGGCGGCCGCCGCCGGCGTCTCGATCGCCACCGCCTCCAAGGCGCTCAACGGCCGCGACCAGGTGCGCGCCGAGACCCGCCAGCGCGTGCTGGACGCCGCCGAGGCCCTCTCCTTCACCCCGAACCCGTTCGCGCAGGCCCTCAACTCCCGGCGCACGGGCACCATCGGGATGCTCACCAACGATCTCGACAACCGCTTCGTGCTCCCCGTGCTGCTCGGCGCCGAGGACGCGTTCGGCGCAGGATCGACGTCGGTGCTCCTCTGCGACGCCCGCGGCGACTCGATCCGCGAGCAGCACCACATCAAGAATCTGCTCGCCAAGCGCGTCGACGGGATCGTGGTGCTCGGCCGGACGACGAACCCGCGCCCTTCGATCACGCGCACCATCCCGGTGCCGGTCGTCTACGCCTATGCGCCCTCGGAGGATCCGCGCGACTCCTCCTTCACGCCCGACAACGTGCAGGCCGGCGTCCTCGCCGCCCGCCACCTGATCGAGCGCGGACGGACCAGGATCGCCCTCGTCAACGGCGAGCCGAGCTACACCGCCGCCCACGACCGCGCCCGGGGCGTCGAGCAGGCGCTGACGGAGGCGGGGCTGCCGCTGGTCGGCGGCGGCGTCCTCTTCGGGCAGTGGTCCGAGAGCTGGGGCCGCCAGTGCGCCGAGACGCTGCTGCGCGCGCATCCGGACCTCGACGCGATCATCTGCGCGAGCGACCAGATCGCCCGCGGCACGCTCGACCACCTGCGCGAGACCGGCCGGCGGGTGCCGCAGGACGTGGCCGTCGTCGGCTTCGACAACTGGGACCTCCTCGTCGAGGCCGCCCGCCCGCCGCTCTCGAGCATCGACATGATGCTCGACACGCTCGGCCGCGCCGCCGCGGAGGAGCTCTCGAACGCGATCCACGGACGTCCGACCGCGGGCGTGCAGGCCATGCCCGTCCGTCTCGTGCCGCGGGAGTCCTCCGGCTGACGCCGCCCTCCGCGAGAACGCGGACGTCGTCGCACTCGAGCTCCGGAACGACGACTCCTGCGTTCTCGCGACCTGCCGACCGGGGCTCGCGGAATCGGATGTTGACGCCGCGCTCTCGGATGTGTATTTTCCAGTTATACGAATAACCGAGACCACGAGGAGGTGGGTCATGGCCGGACGGACGGCGACGATGAGGCAGGTCGCGGAGCGCGCCGGCGTCTCCCAGGCCACCGTGTCCCTCGTGCTCAACAACGCTCCCGGCAACCGCGTCACCGAGGCCACCCGAGCCCGTGTGATGGAGGCGGTCGAGGATCTCGGCTATCGCACCAACGCGTTCGCGAAGTCGCTCCGCAGCGGGCAGTCGGGGATGATCGGCTTCGTCTCGGACGAGGTCGCCAGCTCCCCCTTCGCCGGCCGCCTGCTGAAGGGCGCGCAGATGCGGGCCTGGGAGAGCGGCCACATCATCCTCAGCGTCGACACCTTCGGCGAGCGCGCCCTCGAGGAGTCGGCGATCGACATGATGCTGTCGTACCGCGTGCTCGGCGTCATCTACGCCTCGATGTACCACCGCGTCGTCGAGGTGCCGGAGGCGCTGGGCGACGTGCCCACCGTGGTCGTGAACGCCCAGTCCGCCGGCGGGCGCTTCTCCAGCGTCTTCCCGGACGAGGAGGAGGGCGGGTACACCGCCACCCGCCAGCTGACGGGCGCCGGCCACCGCCGCATCGCCTACATCGACATCCAGCCCGCCGACAGCGACCTCCCTGCGGGTGTCGGACGGCGGGCGGGCTACCGCCGCGCCCTCGAGGAGGCGGGCCTCACCGTGGACCCGCGCCTCGTCCGGCACGGCTCCGGCGGCACCGTCGAGGACGGCCTCGCGCTCACCGCGGAGCTCCTCGACGAGGCCGATCCCCCCACCGCGATCTTCTGCGGCAACGACCGCACCGCCTGGGGCGCCTACCGGGCTCTCGAGGCGCGCGGCCTCCGCGTGCCCGAGGACTGCTCCATCGTCGGCTTCGACGACCAGGAGACCCTCGCCTCCTACCTCGACCCCGGCCTCACGACCGTCGCGCTCCCCCACGAGCGCATGGCCCGCGACGCCGTCTCCCTCCTCCTCGCGGAACCGCGCGAGGAGCCCCGACCCCATCCCATCCATTGCTCACCGGTCCTCCGCGGATCGGTGACGAGTGCAGAGGTGCGCGCATGACGACGATGAAGTCCGCCCCCGGGATCCCCCGGCCACGGCGCCTCCTGAGCCCGAGGCAGCGCCTCGGCTCCGCTGCGAGGCGCGCCCTGCGCTCCTGGCAGTTATACGTACTACTGACCCCGGCGCTCGTCTTCGTGGCGCTGTTCAAGTACTGGCCGATGTACGGCGCCCAGATCGCCTTCCGCGACTACAACCCGTCGCTCGGCTTCTCGGGCAGCCCGTGGGTGGGCCTGGACAACTTCACCCGCTTCGTCTCGTCGTTCCAGTTCGGGCGCCTGATCGAGAACACCCTGACGGTGAACGCCCTGGGGCTGCTCATCGCCTTCCCGGTGCCGATCGTGCTCGCGCTGATCGTCAACCAGCTGCAGAGCGAGCGGTTCAAGAAGTTCACGCAGACGGTGCTCTACTCGCCGTCCTTCATCTCGGTCGTCGTGGTCGTGGGCATGATCCACCTGCTCTTCTCGCCGCGGTCCGGGATCGTGAACAGCGCGATCGTCGCCCTCGGGGGAGAGCCGGTGTTCTTCATGGGCTCGCCGGACTGGTTCCGGCCCCTCTACATCGGCTCCGACATCTGGCAGAACGCCGGATTCTCGATGATCGTCTACCTCGCCGCCCTCACCGCGATCGACCCGGCTCTGCACGAGGCCGCCCGCGTCGACGGAGCGAGCAAGTGGCAGCGGATCCGCCACATCGACATCCCGGGCATCCTGCCGGTGATCACGATCCTGTTCATCCTGGCGATCGGCAATCTCTTCAACCTCGGATTCGAGAAGGTCCTGCTCATGCAGACCGACCTCAACCTCCCGACCTCCGAGGTGATCCAGACCTACGTCTACAAGGCGGGGCTGCAGCAGGCGCAGTTCAGCTACTCGGCCGCCATCGGCCTCTTCAACTCCCTGATCAACCTCGTCCTGCTGGCGACCTTCAACCAGGTCGCCCGCCGTGCGGGCCAATCGAGCCTCTGGTGACGACGCCATGACACAGACCATCCACCCCGACCGCGCCGTCCGCGAGCCGTCGGCACCGACTCCCCCTCGCCGCACCGCCCCGGCGAAGCGCACCGGACGGTACGCGGACCCCGTGTTCAACACGATCGCGATCGCCGTCCTGCTCCTGGCGATCGTCGCGATCGTCTACCCGATGTACTTCATCGTGATCGCCTCGTTCAGCGAGCCGTCGCAGATCCTCAACGGGAACGTCTGGCTCTGGCCGGCCGGCTTCACGCTCGAGGGCTACGGGCGCATCTTCTCGGACGGCGCGATCTGGCAGGGCTTCGGCAACTCGGTCCTGTACACGGTCGTCGGCACCGCGATCAGCGTCAGCACGATCCTCTGCGCGGCCTACGCCCTGTCGAGGAAGGACCTCTACGGGCGGACCGTCTTCCTCCTGATCTTCATCCTCACGATGTTCATCGACGGAGGCCTGATCGCCCGCTACCTGGTGGTGCGCGACCTCGGGATGCTGGACACGATCTGGGCCGTGGTCCTGCCCGGCGCGGTCGGGGTCTGGAACCTGATCATCGCCCGCGCCTTCTTCGAGAACAACGTGCCGGGCGAGCTGCGCGACGCCGCTCAGATGGACGGCGCGAGCGACTTCCGCTTCTTCTTCAGCATCGTCCTGCCGCTGTCGAAGCCGCTGATCTTCCTCATGATCATGATCCACCTCGTGGCCAACTGGAACGCCTTCTTCGACGCCCTGATCTACCTCGACGACGAGAGCAAGTACCCGCTCCAGCTGGTGCTGCGCAACGTCCTGATCCAGTCCGAGGTCACCTCCGCAGGCGGCTCCGGAGCGATGGACTCCTACGCCGCCGCCCAGCGCCTGGGCGAGCTGATCAAGTACGGAATGATCGTCGTCTCGACGATCCCCCTCTTGATCGTCCTGCCCTTCATGCAGAAGCACTTCACCAAGGGCGCCCTTCTCGGCGCCGTGAAGAGCTGACCTTCCACCCCTCCCGCACCACCCTTTCGACAAGAGGAACACGAACGATGAGACACCGCAGTTTCTTCACCACCACCGCACTCGCCCTCTCCGGCGGACTGCTCCTGGCCGGCTGCACGACCGGCGGCGGGAACGACCCCGTCCAGGACCGCTCGAGCGAGGTCGGCTTCAACGAGACCGGCCTGCCGATCGTCGACGACACGCTGTCGCTGACCTTCGGCGGCACCAAGTCCGCCCTGTCCCCCGACTACTCCTCGATGCAGCTCGTGCAGCAGTGGGAGGAGGACACCAACATCTCGATCGACTGGAAGAACCTCCCGGAGCAGGTCTACGCCGAGAAGAAGAACCTCCTCCTCGCCAGCGACGACGTGCCGAACGTGCTGTTCAACTCGGGCCTCACCGACGCCGAGATCGTGCAGTACGGCGAGAACGGCACGCTCCTCCCACTCGAGGACCTGATCGAGGAGCACGCGCCGACCCTCTCCGCGATCCTCGAGGACCGGCCCGACATCCGCGCCGCGCTCACCGCCTCGGACGGCCACATCTACACGCTGCCCTCGGTCGAGGAGCTCGGGATCCTCCAGTACCCGAACTTCCTCTTCATCAACACCGCCTGGCTCGACGCGCTCGGCCTCCCGATGCCGACGACGATCGAGGAGTACCGGGCCGCACTCGAGGCCTTCAGAACCGGCGACCCCAACGGCAACGGCAAGGCCGACGAGATCCCGCTGTCCTTCCGCACCGACTCCTTCTGCGGCAACCCGCACGACCTGATCGCGGCGCTCGGCGGCCAGCCGGAGAACAACGACCACCGCATCGTGGTCGACGGGAAGGTGCAGTTCACGGCCGACACCGACGGCTACAAGCAGGGCGTCGAGGCGCTCTCCGACTGGTACGCCGACGGGCTCATCGACCCCGAGTCGTTCTCGCAGGACGACGTCGCCTTCCTCTCCAAGGGCAAGGCCGACACCCCGGTCCTCGGCTCCTTCTTCTGGTGGGAGGCGAAGGAGATGGTCGGCGAGGACCGCCTCGGCGACTACGCGATCCTCGGCGTGCTCGAGGGCGTCGACGGCGAGAAGCGCGCCAGCGTCACCAGCAACCAGGAGATCAACCGCGGCGCGATGGCGATCACCCGCTCCAACGAGTACCCCGCCGCCACGATGCGCTGGGCAGACCGCCTCTTCGACCCCGAGATGAGTGCCCAGAGCAGCTGGGGACCCCTCGGCGTGACCCTCCAGAAGGACGAGGCCACCGGCCTCCTCGTGCAGATCCCCGCCGCCGCCGGCGAGGCCGAGGGCGAGCGCCGCCAGAAGGTCGCCCCGGGCGGCCCGAAGATCACCACCGAGAAGGACTTCGAGACCGTCGTGGCCCCCGAGCCGCGCGCGAAGGAGCGCCAGGACCTGGTGAACGAGTACTACCTCCCCTACAAGGCGAACGACGCCTACCCGCCGGTGATGCTCTCGAACGACGAGCTCGACCGCGTCTCGTACGCGCTGACCGACATCAACACCCTGGTGAAGGAGAAGTTCGCCGCCTGGATCGTCAACGGGACCGTCGACAGCGAGTGGGACTCCTACGTCTCGCAGCTGGAGTCGATGGGCGCCTCCGACGTGACCGCGACGTACCAGCAGGCCTACGACCGCTTCCAGAACGGCGGCGAGTAGTCCCCGGGGGCGCGGGCGGCAGCCGCCCGCGCCCCTCGTCCGGCCGCACCGAACCCCTCTCCTCAGGAGCCCTTGTGACCATCACCACGACGACCGACGCCTGGCGTCCGTCCGCCCACTTCACCGCCCGATCCACCTGGCTGAACGACCCGAACGGGCTCCTCTTCCACAACGGCACCTACCACCTGTTCTTCCAGAACAACCCGACCGGCAGCACCTGGGGCAACATGTCCTGGGGCCACGCGACCTCGACCGATCTGGTGTCGTGGAGCGAGCAGCCCGTCGCGATCCCCGTCCTCGACGGCGAGATGGCCTTCTCCGGCAGCGCCGTCGCCGACGTCCGCAACACGGCGGGCTTCGCCGGCCCCGGCGAGACGGCCCTCGTCGCGGTCTACACGGCCGCCCGCGACGCCCTCCCGGACGGCACCGGGGCCTCGCAGGCCCAGGCACTGGCCTACAGCGTCGACGACGGCGCCACCTGGACCCGGTACGCAGGCAACCCCGTCCTCGACATCGGCTCCGCGGAGTTCCGCGATCCGAAGGTCTTCTGGTTCGGCGGGGACGACGGCCACTGGGCGATGGTCGCCGTCGAGGCGGTCGACCGCCGCGTCGCGGTCTACACCTCGCCCGACCTGATCGCGTGGACCCGGCGCTCCCACTTCGGCCCCGCCCATGCCACGGGCGGCGTCTGGGAGTGCCCGGACCTCTTCCCGCTGCGCGTGCGCGGCACCGACGAGGTCCGCTGGTTGATGATCGTGAGCCTCAACCCGGGCGGCATCGCCGGCGGCTCCGGCAGCCAGTACTTCCTCGGCGACTTCGACGGAGCCGAGTTCACCGCCGACCGGATCAGCGCGTCCGAGGACCCCGCCGACTACGACTGGCTCGACTACGGCCGGGACTACTACGCGGCCGTCTCCTTCAACGACGCCCCCGAGGGCCGCCGCCTCACGATCGCGTGGGCCAGCAACTGGGACTACGCGAACGAGACGCCCACCGGCCCGTGGCGCTCGTCGATGTCGCTCGTGCGCGAGCTCGACCTCGTCCGCGGGGCCGACGGCCGTCTCCGCCTCGCGCAGCGGGCGGTCCTCCCGACCGGGCCGGCGTCCCGCGACGTCCGCGTCTTCGACGTCGACGTGTCCCGCCTCCCCGGCGACCGCACCGAGCTGCGCCTGCTCACCGGCACGACCGACGACGAAGTGGTGCTCACGGTCGACGGCGACGAGGGAGTGCTGACCTGCGACCGCACGCGCAGCGGCGCGGTCGACTTCGCGGCGTCCTTCCCCTCGGTCGACTGGGCTCCGCTGCCCGGGCCGGACGAGTCGGGGCGGATCCCGGTCCGCATCGTCGTCGACGCCTCGGTGGTCGAGGTGTTCCTCGGCGGGGGTCTCAGCACCCTCACCCAGCTCGTCTTCCCGTCGGCGCCGTTCACGACGCTGCAGGTCCGCGCGGCCGCGGAATGAGCGGGCCCGGCGCGGGCTCCGGCAGCGGCCCCGGCGCGGGCTCCGGCTCGCGCGTCCTCGTCGTCGGCGAGACCGTCGTCGACGTCGTCGAGCGGGACGGGAGCCGGTCGGAGCACGTCGGCGGCTCGCCCGCGACCGTCGCCGTCGCCCTCTCACGGCTCGGCCGCTCCGTCCGCTTCGCCACCGCCCTGGGCGACGACGAGCGCGGACACCGGGCCCGGGCGCACCTGGAGGAGTCCGGAGTCGCGGTGTCGGCGCCCGCGCGCGGCACCACGTCGACCGCGGCGGCGGTCATCGGCGCCGACGGGTCGGCCCGGTACGAGTTCGACCTCAGCTGGGACCCGGACCGCATCGATCCCGACGGAGCCGCGCACCTCCACACCGGGTCGATCGCCGCCTTGCTGCATCCCGGCGCGGACGCGGTCGCGGACCTGCTCGACCGTCTGCCGCCCGCGACCTCCGTCAGCCTCGACCCCAACATCCGGCCCGAGGTGCTCCCTGCGCGCGCTGAGGTCCACCGCGTCCTCGAGCGGCTCCTCCGGCGCTGCGATCTGGTGAAGCTGAGCGACGAGGACGCCGAGTGGCTCCACCCCGGCGACTCCGTCGACGCCGTCCTCGACCGCCTCCTGGCCGCCGGCCCTTCGCTGGCGGTCGTCACGCGCGGCGGCGAGGGGATGGTCCTCGCGTCCCGCCGGGCCCGGGTCGTCGTCCCCGCCTCCCGCATCGCCGTCGCGGACACCATCGGCGCGGGCGACACGGCGATGGCCGGGCTGATCGACGCCCTCCTCGACAGCGGGACCACCGCTCTCGACGAGGACGCCCTCCTCGCGGCGGGCCGGTGGGCGGCCCGGACGGCGGGAGTCACCGCCTCCCGCATCGGCGCGGACCCGCCCCTCCGAGCCGAGCTGGCCGGGGTCTGACGGCCGGGCGGAGCGGACCCCGGCATCGAGCGGACGCACGCGTTCCGAGCAGAGCGGTCGCGCACTCCTCGCATGCCGCCTTCCGCCCCGAGACACTGGCCCTACCGCGATGTCCCGGCGATCGGAGCGGCGTCTCGACCCACGAGCGGGCCCGACGGCACCGGGGTACTCCCGTGTCAGGAGCAGTGCGTGCTCACCCGGACGCGCACCCGCCTCCCTCCCAGACACCGCCCCGCATCCGAGACACCGCCTGCTCAGCGGTGTCCCGACACTCGGAGCGGCGTCTCGACGCACGAGCGGGCCTGCGCGCATCGGCGAGGACACCCGAGAGACGGGCGGAGCGCGATCGTGGGCGCAGACGTGCGCCGGACCCCTCGGGAGTCCGGCGCACGGCCTGGCGGTGATCAGCTACCGGTGATCAGCCGGGATCAGCTGCCGGTGCGCTCACCGCGGCGTCGGAGGGTGAGGAGCATCAGACCGCCGCCGACGAGGGCGAGCAGGCCCAGCACTCCGGCGGTCGCCGTAGCTGCGGCGTCCACTCCGGTCGAGGCGAGAGCCGGACCGCGGGGACCGTTCGACCCGGACACGGGAACAACCGCGGCGTGGGAGGGCGCCGGTCGCGGCGCTGTGGTCGCGGTCGGCGTGGTGGTGGGGGTCACCGTCGGCGTGGTGGTGGGAGTCACCGTCGGCGTGGTCGTCGGCGTGACCGTCGGAGCCACGGTGGGCGCGATCGTCGGGGTCACCGTCGGAGTGATGGTGGGCGTGACCGTCGGAGTCACCGTCGGAGCCACGGTGGGCGCGATCGTCGGGGTCACCGTCGGAGTGATGGTGGGCGTGACCGTCGGAGTCACCGTCGGCGTCACAGTCGGCACGACGGTGGGAGTCACCGTCGGGGTGACGGTGGGAGTCACGGTCGGCGTGACGGTCGGGGTGATAGTGGGCGTGACCGTCGGCGTCACGGTCGGAGTGACCGTCGGCGTCACGGTCGGAGTGACCGTCGGCGTCACGGTCGGAGTGACTGTCGGCGTGACGGTGGGGGTCACGGTCGGCGTGATGGTCGGAGTGACCGTGGGCGTCACGGTCGGCGTGACCGTCGGCGTGACGGTGGGGGTCACCGTCGGGGTCACGGTCGGCGTGACCGTGGGCGTCACGGTCGGTGTGACCGTGGGGGTCACGGTCGGGGCCACCGTCGGCGTCACGGTCGGCGTCACGGTCGGCGTGACCGTCGGAGTCACTGTCGGCGTCACGGTCGGCGTGACCGTCGGAGTCACTGTCGGCGTGACCGTCGGAGTCGCCGTCGGCGACGATCCGCCGTCGGTGGGCTCGCAGCCCGGCTCGGTGAAGTCGTTGGAATCGAGTGTGACCGCTCCCGTGCGGGCCAGTGCGCGGCCCTCGACGGAGACGCCCGTCGTCACCGTGATCGAGACCGAGGCGAGCACGGAGCCCACGAAGTCCGAGTCGGTGCCGAGCGTCGCGGAGCTGCCGATCTGCCAGTAGACGTTGCAGGCCTGCGCTCCGTTGATCAGGGCCACCGTGCTCGACGAGGCCGTCGTCAGCGTCGACGCGGCGCGGATCACGAAGACCGCCTCGTTGACGCCCTCGGCGTCGAGCGTGAGCGTCCCCGTCACTCCGACCGGTCCGGCCGCGGTGTAGACCCCGGGCTTCAGCGTGCTGCCGCCGATCTCGGCGTCGATCTGCGCGGTCGTCGCCTGCGAGGCGAGCTGTCCGTAGGCGGTGCCCACGTCGGCCTGGGCCTGAGCCGCCTCCGCGTCTCCGCGGTGGATCACTCCGTCCGTCCGCCCGGGCGGGAACCCGGTGACGGCGGTCAGCGGGCTGACCCCGACGTTCTGGTCGAGGACGCTCGACCCCGTGTTCGTCACGGTCGACGCGGCCAGGACCGAGTAGTCCTCCGCCGTGCCGAGGTCGGGAGCAGTGGCCGCCTGCGCCGAGACGCCGGCGAAGAGCGCGGCGCCGACGACGGCGAGGACGACACCCGTCCCGATCGCCCCTCTTCTGCGGTTCTGCCGATGACGGCGGAGCGAGGTACGAGAGGACACGTGCGGCATGAGGCCAGCGATCTGCCCACGTCAGCGTGAGCTCAATAACCCGAGGTGGGAGGCTCGAACCGTAGGTCGCGCTCCTCGCCCGCGTCTACGCCGCGACCCTGACGGGGGGCAGGATCCGCCGACGGCGTCCCCCGACCCGGGACATGGCCGCCACCGGAGTCCTCGCGCCGGTGACGGCGGACCCGGCCGGCGGAGCGGATCAGCGGTGACGCCCGCGGCACCCGAACCGGTCGGAGTGCCGTGCGTCCCGGAGCCCTCAGCCGAGAGCCGCCACCCGCTCGATCACGCCCTCGCCCAGCCGGGCGACGTACCCCTCCGGATCCGGCCCGGCCGGCGCCAGCTGCACGTGGTCGATCCCCAGCGCCGCGTACTCCTCCATCGCGCGGACGAAGCCGTCGGGGTCGCCGATCGGATCGCCGCCCCCGGTGATGGTCTTCGTGATCGTCGCGTAGTCGCGCCCGAGGTCGTCGCAGTGCCGCTTCAGCACGTCGAGCTTGTGCGCCACGTCGTCCGCGCCGGTGCCGAACAGGTTGCAGGCGTCGCCGTACTGCGCGACCAGCCGCAGCGTCTTCCTCTCGCCGCCGCCGCCGATGAGGATGGGCGGGCCGGGCTGCTGGATCGGCGCCGGGTGGTTCAGCGTCTCGGCGAGCCGGTAGTGCGTCCCCTCGAACGGCCCGTCGTCGTCGCTCCACATCTGACGGCAGATCCGCAGCGTCTCCTCCAGCCGCTCGAACCGCTCCTTCAGCGGCGGGTACGGCACGCCGAGCCCGAGGTGCTCGCGCTCGTACCAGGCGGCGCCGATGCCGAGCATCGCGCGTCCGCCGGAGAGCACGTCGAGGGTGGTGACGATCTTCGCGAGCAGTCCCGGATGGCGGTACGTCACGCCGGTGACGAGGAGCCCCAGCCGCATCCGCTCCGTCCGGCCGGCGACGAAGCCGAGCGAGGTGTAGCCCTCGAGCATCGGATCCTCGCTCGTCGCGAAGTGCTCCATCTGGAAGTAGTGGTCCATCAGCGTGAACCAGGCGCAGCCGACGTCCTCGGCCGTCCGCGCGGTCGCTCCGAGGATCGGCGCGATCTGCGCGCTCCCGCCCGGAAGGGTGAAGTCCATGAAGTGAATGCCGAGCTGCACGCGCGTCTCCTGTCGTCCCGGGATGTCCAGGAGCCAGTGTGCGCCGAGCCACCGCTCAACACGCCGACGCGGCCGCCTCTGAGCGGCGTCTCATCCGTTCCGCGGCGTCTCGGCCGATCGCACCCGCCGAGCGGCGGTCGCCCTCACTCGCAGACGCGGAAGCGGTTCCGGTCGAACCCGACGACGTCGCCGACGGCGAGCTGGCGCCCGCGGCGCAGATCGACTTCGCCGTTGACGGTCACCATCCCCTCGGCGACCGCCTCCTTGGCCTCGCCGCCCGAGAGGATCCCCGCGAACTTGAGGAACTGGCCCAGGCGGATCGACCCGCCGCCCAGCGGGACGTCGACGGGCTCGGGGACGGCAGCGGCGCCCTTCACGTCTGTGAACGCGCCCGCGAAATGTCGCCGCAGGCCCCCTGGATCAGCGGGTTTCCCACGTAAGTGTCGCCGCAGTTTCCAGCACAACGTGTCGCTCCGAACATGCCCGCGTGATTCCGCGGATCTGAGGCCTCGATGGGGTCATTCGGTGGCCCCTCGCCGCGCAGGAAGTGCCCGGCGGCCATACGAGGTCGGGTTGGCACAGACTTCGGGTTCAGTCTCCACGAAGCCTTCCTCGGCGTCGCGGTCGGCGTCGGAGCTGCCGCCCTGCGCGGCCTGCTCGAACGGGCTGGCTGCCGGAAAAGCCGCAACAAGCGAGGCGTCAGGGCGATGTCGGTGCGGCTGTTTCGCATGCATGCCTGCGGGCGAAGCACTAGAGGGCGTTCTTCGTGGTCGCCAGGTACTCCGGCGTGGCGAGCGCTTGCATGGAGAACCAATGTGTCGCCTCGAGGCTCGCCTCCAGGTGTCGCCAACCGTTCGAGACGAACGAGCTCGTCTGCGCGCCGGTGAACATATAGACGACGGCTCGAGCGGCAGTCGGGATATCGACCTCGGCGCGAAGATTGCCTTCAGCTCGTGCCTGTTCGAGAAACAACGCTATCGCGTCGAGCCAGACTGGATCCGGCAACTTCGCAACGCCGGGGAATTCAGATGAGGCTTGTGCGACGAGACGCAGGCCTGCTTGCGCCGTTGGATCGTGCTGCACTGCTCTCGCGAGGGACCGGGACAGCGTGAGCAGTGAAGCGAGGCCGTCGTCGCCCGACTCCAGAATCGAATCCCGGAGGAGGATGAAGCCCTGGTCCTGGCGGCGGATGATCTCCTCCGCCACCTCGATCTTGCCCCTGCGGAAATGAAAGTAGAAACCACCCTGCGTGACGGATGCTGCTTCTAGGATATCGGCGACGCGAGCGGTCGAGTAGTGCAGGCGCGCAAACACCTTCGCCCCACCGAGAACAATCGCCTCTCGTGTGGCGATCCCGCGTTCCTGTTGTGCCACGCGCACCTCCGACTGATCCCAAAGCCACTCTATCGGCCCATGGTTCAGCGTCTCTGCCGTCTGGTCCCCGTTCGGGAGGGTTCACGCTGAGTAGCCGAACGCCGCGCTGGCGCTCGCACCGTGCTCGGATGTCGAGACCAACCTCACGTCGCGGAGGGTTCGGCCGCCGATGACGACCTCGGCGTTCCTGCGCACGGACGTGCGAGTGGAGAATCGAGCCTGGCCGCCGGACGGAGCGGGCGTCCGAGAGACGGAGGCGCGCCTGAGCCAGAGGTTCGGTACAGCGGAGCGGCTGGTGTCATTGACGGCGTCGATGAGGACTTGCGCCAACTGACCGAACATGACGAGTTCATCGACGGCGTCAAGGCGGGGCGGGGCGGCTGCGTACCCTGCCTGGGATGATGTGACGGAATGGGACGTCTCGAGGTGTCCATCGACGAGGTCCACGCGATCGACGTGGGACGACATCTGGATCGAGTCGCCTGCTGCCGCATGGGTGAGGCCGGGTGCCGCCTCGGCTGCGCCCGGTCGGGCTCGGCTCGGGGCGCACTCCAAGTCGACGTTCAGTCCGCCGATACGAGCCCGCAATGACTTGGTGCTGACGAGCGGTCCGCCGTGATCGGTCGTGATGCCGATGGGGACAGAGCCCACATCAGTCGTCGCCACACGTCCGGCGACGACTGAGAACCCTGTGACATCGAACGGCCCTTCCCACCAAGCGCCGCGATTCGTGTTCTCACACAGGCTGATGGTCTTCAGCGCCAGGCTGATCGCATCGATAGAACTGAGATGGACCTCGCGGGGATCTCCTGCCGCGTCCAGCGACCAGCGTGGCGGATAGATCGCCTGCTTAACCGCCGAAAGTCGGATCCTGTCACCGTCGACGTGTTCGGCCACCTGGCTGACGGTACGCCTGATGTGTCGATGACCCGAACCGAAGTATCGGCCGGGCTCCTTGCCGAGTATCTCCTTTAAAGGCCGCCCATCAAAGTGGTGCATCTCGTCCCTTCGGATCTTCTGATCGGTCTGGTGATATGTGCACGCCTGGAAGGTGTCTCGCCGGATTCGATCCCAGGATCTCGAGCTGCGTCATGCACCCGGACCGTGCCTCGGCTGCGAGGGCTGCCGGTACTTCCAGGCAGATCGCAGCCGCAAAGGCTGTTCAAGACCCAGCAGTCAGAACGAACGATGCTCGATCGCCGGCGCTGCCTTCCACGGTGACTCGGAGACGAGGCTTGATGATGGTGCTCGCGGTCGACGTGAGCATCCGAGGCCGCGTTCGCCGATGTGATGGAAGCCTGAGAGGGCGAACTCGGTGCAGCGAAGACAGCACTCGCAGGAGCGGGAGTAGCAGGAGGAGCTGGCCGCGAGGCAACCCGAGCTCGGCGAACACCTGGATGTCGGTCGCCGCCGTCGTCCTCCGCAGAGCGAACAGGTCGCCGGTGTGCAGTGTCAGGTGAGAGCTCGTCTCAGAGGTCTCAACTGCTCTTCCACCTCTCAGCCTGACCAGCGTCCCGGACCGGAAGCGCCAGCTTCCTGAAGCGAGAACTGCCTGCGACGAAGCTGTGACGCCTGGTGACTTCGAAGTCCTGCCACTCGCGAGGCTCGTCAGGCTGACCTTCTGCGGCTGGTCTATCGTTCGGAGCGCATGCTCGGCGAGCACTTCGGCCAGATACGTGCCGAACCCCGCGCCGGGTACCACGGCGATGCCGCATTCTCGCCAGTGGGCATCCCGTTTTCACGCGTACTCGTGTGTGCGGCCCTCATTCGACAGGTCAGCGTAGGAGACGCAACCTTCCGCGCTGGCCTCCATGAGCGGCTGCGCGGTGGAGGACTATGGTCCGGCTGCGTTGAGCACCCCGCTGACGCCGTCGAGGTGTTGCGTCAGGGAGCTCGCACGCTGCCGGAGGTCGAGCTGCATCCTCGCGACGCCGTACCGGTCAGCCAGCATGTCGAGACTCGCGCCGTCGCGCCCGGCGAGGAGGAACGGCATGCCCCGGCGCCTTGCCTGCATCGCGAGTTCCGCTGCAACCGAGCCCGTGCCGTAGATCAGCCAAGGTGTCACCGGATCGACAGGGATGGTGCTCTCCCGGAGTGCATCGTGCTGGACGCTAGGGGAGGGGCGCTGCTCGCCGGTCGTCGTCGACGCCCGGCGGGGGGACCTGGTGTGCCGCGCGCACGGCGATCGCGCTTCCGAGCAGCACGAAGATCAGAAACGCCGACAGGCCTGCGAGCACGAACGCGTTCGAGTGCGTGGGGTCGACCACGAGGCTGAGCGAGCCCCCCGTGACTGCCAAGAATGCGCCGATCCACACGCAGGGTCGGGCTGCCTGATGGCCCCGCTGCCAGGCTTCATCGGAAGCCATGACCGAGGCTGCTCTGATCCCGACCAGGTTGTTCGGGCCGAGTCGCCCTCGGGCGGCGCATTCGACGGCTACGACGACGGCAGCAGCAGCGAACACGAGGACGAGCACTCCGAAGACCATGAACCAAACATACATGCACGGTTGTATTTCGTCGTTCGCGCCGTCGGTCATCGCGCCAATTTTCGCGCCCAGAAACAAAGCACCGTACATGTTCGGTTTGATTCGACGAGTCTGCGCCGCTCGCGCCGGCCTGCTGACGCTCGCCTGGTGGGACCAGCACAGAACCGGACCGTCCCGCATCGAGCTTCTCGACGCGATGTTCGACCATCCCGACTGGGATGGCGCCATCGGCGACACCGGACGAACTCTCCTCGAACGCAACGAGCAACTCGACCTGCTGCAGCGCTGGCTGATCAGCTACTGGAGCCGACTCGGGACGATCGCCTACATTCCGGGGCACGACGACGTCATCAGGCCTGGCCGCGTGATCGTGACCGTCGACGCCGAAGATAGCGAGCCTCGCTAAGCTGGCGGGCTCTGATCGAGGAGGACGCATGCGCGAGATCGTCATCGGCGGCCGCTCCGCTACGGTCACGCACCTTGATACGAAAACGACCGCGCACGGTGACATTCAGCGCTACCGCATTGACGTATCGGGTTCGGATGTCTCGACCCAACTATCGAGTCTTCGCACGTCCCCTGACGTCGACGCGCGCGTCATGATCTCTGCGATCGACGCAGAGCTGATCCTCGAATACGAGGGAAGCGCGGAATCGGCCCTCCTGCGAGATCCCGCGATCCGCGCGTGGCGCGATCAGAACCGTCAAGCCATCGAGGACGTACTGGTCCGCCTCCGCGACGAGGTGGCGAAACTCGCTCCGGAGCCCGTGAGCGACATCGAACGGATGCTTCACCGCGCATTCGGCGTGGGCGAGGAGGACGACCGTGCCTGAGTACACAACCTTCGACTTCGACCAGATCGACTTCGTCACCTCCGACACCCACTTCAGCCACGCTCGTATCAGCGAACTCACGGGACGCCCCTTCAGCACGGTCGCCGAGATGGATGCTGAGCTGATCCGCCGTTGGAACGACACTGTCGCGCCCGAAAGTGTCGTTTTGCATCTCGGCGACCTCGCGCTTGGTCGCATCGCGGAATCCCTGCCGATCACCGCGCAGCTGCACGGCCGGCGGTTCCTGGTGCCCGGAAACCACGACAGAGTCTCTCCCGCGACGCAGAGCAACCATGCCGTCGAACGGTTCACGCCGCTGTACTTAGCCGCCGGGTGGGAGATCCTTCCCGAGGTCATTACCGGTACCCGCGCGGGACACCGCGTAATCAAGTCTCACTACCCCTACTCCGGCGACACTCAAGACGAGGATCGACACTCGTCGCACCGCCCAATCGATCGCGGGCTGCCTCTCCTGCACGGGCACACGCACGCCCGCGAGAACGGGCCTGTTGGGTACCAGTTTCATGTCGGCGTCGACGCGTTTGAGCTCGCACCCGTACCCATGAGTCTTGTCGACGAGTGGCTCGACGACCTTCGCCGTCGCGAAAGCCTCCAGCAGGACATCGCGGTCGTGAAGGACGCTCTCCAGGCAACGTGGATTGATAGCGTCACCGACCGGTGGCTCGAAAGCTCCAACGCCTTCCTCGACGGGGCGCGCCCGATCGATGTCCTGCGGGCGAACGACCTCACGGCGGTCATGGAGGCTGTCGGCCAAGAAGTTGGCGGCGGGTACCGGTAGGTATCGCTCTGCACGGGTCTGCTTTTCGCTTCCGCTCACGGGGCGAGGACGTGCGCCGCATTAGCGCGCGCCTGGCAGAGTGGGAGCAGGCCGGAAACGGCTTGCTGACGCGCCCGAATAGCTGTGGCGCATCAGCAGACCAACGAAGGGCGATCTAGGTGCCGAGTTCAGCCGCAACCCCTCCGCTTCCCGAGGCAGGCCAGGTTGTTGAAGTCCGGGGCTCGACCTGGGCGGTCTCGAACGTGCAGGCGCAGGGTCTGCCTCGCAGCCCCGCAGACGAGGCGATCGCACAACTCAGCCACGTCGTCGATCTTCAGTCGCTCGATGAAGGCAGCCTTGGCGCGCAACTGAGCGTCGTGTGGGAGCTCGAGGTTGGACACACCGTCACGCCTGCGCAAGGACTCCCGGACATGATCCACGCTGACGGTTTCGACCAGCCTGAGACACTCGCCGGGTTCATCGACGCAATGCGGTGGGGCGCGGTGACCAGCGCTGACCCGAACCGATACCAGGCACCCTTCTGGTCGGGAGTGAACGTCGAGGCCTACCAGCTCGAACCTCTTCGCCGCGCGCTCGGCGCCCCGCGGGCGAACCTGCTGCTCGCCGACGATGTTGGGCTAGGCAAGACCATCGAGGCAGGCCTAGTGATCCAGGAGCTGTTCCTGCGGCACCGCGCACGGACGGCGGTGATCGTGTGCCCGCCGAGCCTGTCGCTGAAGTGGCGGGACGAGATGCGGGAGAAATTCGGCCTCGAGTTCACGATCGTCAACTCCGAACTGATGGCCGAGGTGCGCCGCACACACGGCTTGCAGGCTAACCCGTTCCAGATCTTCCCGCGCGTGATCGTCAGCATGGCTTGGCTCCCGCAGATGCGAGCTCAGCGGCTGCTGCGCGATATCTACGCCCAGGCGAACCATCCGAAGACGGGCAGCCGGTATGCCTTCGACGTTCTGGTCGTCGACGAAGCCCACCATGTCGCCCCGTCCAGCCCGTCCACCATTGCCGGTGGTCGCGGCTATGCGGTCGACACCCAGCGCACCATCGCGGCGCGCCAGCTCGCCGAACAGTGCGAGCACCGCCTGTTCCTCAGCGCCACACCCCACAACGGGCACCCCGAGTCATTCACTGCACTACTGGAGATGATTGACCCCCGGCGCTTCGCCCGCGGCGCCCACCTCGACTCCACGGCGCTAAGGGACGTCACCGTGCGACGCCTCAAAACCGACCTCACCGGCAAGGGCTTCAAGAAGCGCAAGGTCCACACCATCCCATTCGACGCGTCAGACGACGAGCAGCAGATGTTCTCCCTGCTCGACGAGATTGTCGCCAAGAGCGCGAAGCTCAACGGCACCAAGCCCACCGGCGACATCGTGACGATGCTGCTGAAGAAGCGGTTCCTGTCCAGCCCCTACGCGTTCGGGACGACGCTGAGCAACTACCTCGGCTCGCACGCTGGGCGCGGACTGTCGGACGACGAGTACGACGACACCTTCGGTGAGGGCCAGCCCGACGAGGAGGAGGGTCTGTGGGAACAGGACGAGTCCGAACGGCTGCGCGAGTCGAAGGGCTCTGACCCGCTGGTCGGCGCAGACCCCGGCCAACTCGAAATGCTCGCCAACTGGGGCCTCGGCTACGAGAGCCGAGCCGACTCGCGGCTGGAAGAGCTCATCGGATTCCTCGACGCCACCTGCCGCCCAGACGGCAAGAACTGGTCGAACGAGCGCATTGTCGTCTTCACGGAGTACGCCGACACCCTCGAGTGGCTCACCCGCGTGCTGCGCTCCAAGGGCTACGCCGACGACCGCCTCGCGGTCATCCAGGGCTCGACTCCCCCCGAAGATCGCGAATACATCCGCTCGCAGTTCACCGCCGATCCGTCCAAGGAGCCGGTGCGTGTTCTGCTCGCCACCGACGCCGCGGGCGAAGGCATCGACCTCCAGACCTACTGTCACCGGCTGGTGAACTTCGACATCCCGTTCAACCCGTCGCGCCTAGAACAGCGCATCGGCCGCATCGACCGCTACGGACAGACCGAGGAGCCGCTGGTCTACCACTTCGCGCCCGAGCGCGACTCGTCCACGTACGATTCCGATCTGAAGTTCATGGAGATCATCGCGCGCAAGATCGCCCAGGTGGAATACGACCTCGGGTCGGCCAACCAGGTCGTGGGCGCCGAGATCCAAGGCCACTTCGGCAGCCGTCGCGCAGGCAAGACTAAGGCGAAGGGCGTTGACACCAACGACGTCATCAACGCCGCCCTCGCCGGCGGCATGGAGCTCAACGCCCGGCTGACCCAGTTGGAGCAGGGCTACGACGAGTCCCGCACAGAGCTGCACCTCGACCCGGCGAACCTGCGCCGAGTGGTCGATACCGCCCTGCGGATCAACCACCAGTCAGCGCTCGTCCCGAACTATGACTTCGCCCAGGACACCGACGCGGAGGTCTTCACCGTCCCCGCAGTGACAGCGGGCTGGCGTGACACCCTGCGCGGACTCGACACCCGGCTCGACCCCGGCGTGCTGCGCCCGATCACTTTCGACGCAGCTGCCGCCGAGGGCCGCGTGGATCTCGTGTACGTGCACCTTGGCCACCCCATCGTGCAGAAGTCCCAGCGCCTACTCCGCCGGTCGCTGTGGAGCGTGGACTCCACTCTGCGGCGCGTGACAGCGGTGATCGTAGACGACCTAGAAGAGTCCTTCGTTGCCGCGGTCACGCGGATGGTACTCGTCGGCCGAGGTGGTGTCCGGCTTCACGAAGAGGTCTTCCTCGCAGGCGTCCGCCTTCACGGCCGCCGCGCGATGGCCGAGGAGCGCGCCGAGTCAGCACTCGACACCGCCCTCGACGAGGAGAACCTCAACCTCGCCGACGCCCGCGTGCGCGACCAGCTCTGCGACCTGTGGAACGTCGCAGACGCGCCCCTGCGCATGGGACTGGAGCGGGCGATGAGCGAACGCGCCGAGCGCAAGCAGACCCAGGTGACCAAGCAGCTCCGTGACCGTGAGGCGGCCGATGTGCAGCGCGCGACTGAGATCTTCGCTGCCTTCCGCACCAACCTTCGCGAGTCCCTCGCGGCGCTGCGCGCGCAGGAAGCCGAGGCCAAGGGCCAGCTCTTCACCGACCCCGACCAGGATCGTCAGTGGCGCCGCGACCGCGAGGCAATGCAGCGCCGCCTTGACGAACTCGACGACGAGGAAGCGCGCGAGATCGCCGCCATCAAGGACAGGTACGCCGACGTGAAACCCCACACGACCGCCGCCGCCGTGGTATTCGCCTTGACCAGCGCCGACGCAGACGGGTGGCGTGAGTGATGGCGAGCAAGACCGCATACAAGCCGAGGACGCTCAGCGTCGCCGATCAGCACCGTGCGTGGCTCGAACTTGTCGACACCGAGGGCCCGTTCCTCGCGATCCCGCCCCTCAAGCGCGTCTGGCCGCAGGGCATGCCCGCCCTTTCCAGCGTGCGCAAGGCCGCGCTGGTTGATGCCCGCAAGGCCTTCGAGACGGCGTGGGAACGCTACGACCGCGCCCACGGCTCCGAGTCCGCCCTCGATGCCTACCGCGCCGAGCGCGACAAGTGGGTTGAGACCGTCCTGCGCGATGTCGCCGGATGGTCTGAGTCGCTGTCCTGGGGTGAGGTTGCCGGCATCGAGGCCTACTCGCCGAACCGCTTCGTCGCCGTCCGAGCCCAGGCATCCCTCCAGAGCAACGACGGCATCGGCGCCCTCGTCCACGTCATCGACCCGGTCGACTCCCTACGCGACGTGCCAGGCGACCTGTGGGCGGCGAACCCGATTGACCGCGCCGAGGTACTGCTGCGCGAGAACCGCATACCCATCGGTATCGTCACCGATGGCCGTTGGTGGGGACTGGTCTGTGCTCGCGACAACGCGATGGCCGCCTCCGGCATCATCGACGCCCTCACCTGGATCGAGGAGCCGCGCGCCCGCGACGCCTTCCTCGCCCTCATCGGCCGTCAGTACATCATCGGTGGCGACGAGAGCGAGCGCCTGCCCGTGCTCTTCGAGGAGTCCGTCGCTGCCGCGGAGGAGATCACCGAGGCGCTGGGCGCACAGGTGCGCCGAGCGGTGGAGCTGCTCGTTCAGTCGTTCTCCGAGTCCGCCGCGGACGCCAGGCGCCGTAGCTTGCCGGATCCGCTCCCGGCCCGCCCGCATGATGCCTACGAGGCGGCAGTCACGGTGATGATGCGGGTAGTGTTCCTCCTCTTCGCCGAGGAGCGCGGCCTGCTTCCGCAGGGCGAGCTGTTCGACCAGGGCTACGGCATCGCCCGAGAACTCGACCAGCTCATCACCCGCGAGTCCGAGGAAAGCGAGGAAGCCCTCGACGCGACATCGCTGGCCTGGCACCGCCTCCTCGCCACCAGCAATGCCCTTTACCGGGGCGCAAGCTTCGAGAACCTTCGCATGCCCGCCTACGGCGGCTCACTGTTCGATCCGCTCCGCTTCCCGTTCCTCACTTCGACAAACGAACTCGGCACACTCGGTGTCACGGTCTCCGACCGGGTAATGCTGCACGTGCTCCGGTCCGTGCAGATCGCTGATATCAAGGGCGAGGCCCGCCGCATCTCCTTCCGCGACGTCGACGTCGAGCAGATCGGCTATATGTACGAGGGCCTACTCGGCTACACCGCCGTCGTCGCACCCGGGGTCATCGTCGGCATTACCGGCGCCCGCGGCGAAGAACCCGAGATCCCGCTCGCCAAGCTGGAAGAACTCGCCGCCGCAACCAGCGACCGTAGACAGCTTGCCAAGGAGATCCGCGCCTTCATCGAGACCGACCAGCCCTCCGCCAAGCCCTCGTCGGAAGCCGCCATCGCAAAGGCGATCGACGCCGCCGTTGACCCGATCATTGTCAGCTCCCTCACCCAGGCCGTCGGCGACGATCCGGCTCTCCGAGAGCGCGTCAGGCCGTGGCTCGGACTCGTCCGGCGCGACCTGCGCAACCGCCCCTTCGTCGTGCTCGACGGTGCGTTGCTCGTTAGAGAAACCCCGTCGCGGAAGAACGCGGGCGCCCATTACACGCCGAAGTCGCTCGCCGAGGACGTCGTGAAGTACGCCCTTGAACCGCTGTGCTACCTACCCGGCCCACACCAGACCGCCAACCGCGACGAGTGGAAGCCGAAGTCGCCTGCCGACATCCTCAACCTCAAGGTCGCCGACATCGCGTGCGGCTCCGGCGCCTTCCTCGTGGCTGCCGGCCGCTTCCTGGCCGATCGACTCGTCGAAGCATGGGTTAGCGAAAACCCCGCCTTCGCCGGGCGCAAGGACCTGCGTACCCTCGCGATCCGTGAGGTTGTCGCCAAGTGCCTATACGGCGCCGACATCAACGACATGGCCATCGAGATGTGCAAGCTCTCGCTCTGGCTCGTCTCCCTCGACCGCGACCTGCCTTTCTCGTTCGTCGACGATAAGGTATTCCTCGGCAATTCGTTGCTCGGCCTCACAGATCTCAGGCAGCTCCGAGCGATGCACATCGATCCGGCGAAGGCCAACCCGCAGCAGGGAACGCTCGACATCTTCGACGTGGACGTCGACTCGATCATCAAGCGTGCGGTAGAACTGCGCGAGAGTCTCGCCTCCCCCGTCGAGTCGGACGACAGCCCAGCGCGCTCTGCGGCGGCGAAGCACCGTCAGCTTGCACAGCTCCACGAGGTCACAGCCGATCTGCGCAAGCTCGCAGACGGCGTCGTTGCCACAGGACTCGCCTTGGGTGGCAGACCCGGCCGCGCCCTCGACGCCGCCTACGAAGGCCTGCGCGACGCATCTCGAGAGGCATATCCCAGCCCGCGCGGCGGCGAGGCAGACTCGACGTGGCTGGACGCCAAGATCGACCAAGGGCTCACGCCAGCTGTCGAGACGGACTACCTTCGGTGGCGGCCCCTCCACTGGATTATCGAAGCCGCCGACGTCTTGGTCGACCACGGTGGCTTTGACGCGATAGTTGGAAATCCGCCGTTCTTGGCGGGCAAAAAGATCGCCATCGCAAACGGACCGAACATGGAAGGTTGGACCAAGGTCGATCTGGGGGGCGTGCGCGGGTCTGCCGACCTATGCGCCCACTTCATCCGACGAGCGTGGACGTTGGTTCGCGGCCGCAAGGGATCGATTGGCCTTATCGCCAACGACCGAGTTGGTCAGGGCGACACCTCCGCGATGAGCACACAGATACTGGCGACCGAAGGGACCATATATCGTGCCGTATCTCAGTTCCGGTGGCCGGGCGCAGCGTCAACCTCGGCGTCCATCGTCTGGGCCACTCACCTGAAGGGGTCGCGGATTGAGACCGTTCTCGACGGCGAGCCAGTCGAGACGATCTCGCCCGCCTTAGCAAACGGCGACGAGGCGGATCTCTCCGGTGCCAAGCCGCTTCCGGCAGAGTTCCTCGCGGGCATGGGCGTGAGCATGTACGGGGAGGGCTTCGTTCTGCAGACTCACGACCCGATGCTGGAGAGTCTCGGGCCCGTGGAGAGGTCGCACCTTCGTCGGTTTGTGAACGGCGAGTCGTTACTCTCAGGGCGTGACTCTGGGCGACTGGCCGTGGATGTCAACCGCTATTCAACTGAAGCGGCGCTTTTTCAAGCGGTCCCCACACTCGGTGAGCACCTGCGGAAGACGGTGAAACCCGTCCGTGACGAGGTCACGAGCCAAGTCCATGACTCACGTTACTGGGGGCATTGGGACAAGCGCGATGCTCTCTTTGCCTCGCTCTCCGGACTCGAGTGGTTTGTGGTGACGGCCCAAACTACTCGCTTGCCAGTGTTCCTCCGTCAGACAGACCCCAGCCCGCTGTTCACCGACAAGGTGATTGTCTTCGCGACCGACTCCTTTGCTCACTTAGGCGCTCTCTCATCCGCCGCGCATTTCGCTTGGTTCGAAGAGACAAGGACGCCGCGCGGGGCCACAAGCAGTTACACAGTTTCACGGGTGCTTCGTCCGTTCCCCTTCCCTAGCGTCAGCGCGGCCGTCGAGCGCACGGCCGAGAACTTCGACTCGCTACGTGCCGCTGCGCTGGCCAAGTATGTCTCGGTGACGAAGTTGTACAACGCCTTCGACGATCGCGCTGAGACCGATCCGCTGGTCGTGGCTCTCCGTGACGCCCAGGATCGCTTGGACGTGGAGGTGTGCCGCGCTTACGGTTGGGAGGATCTGGACCTTGATCACGGCTTCTTCGACTTCTCGGCAGGCAAGCACTACACCGTGTCCCCTGAAGTCCGAGCAAAGATGCGTCGTCGCCTGCTCGACCTGAACAAGGCAAGGTCGTCGTCCAATACTTCCTCGCAGGCAGGTCGCGCGAACGCCTCAGCCACGACTCCGCAGATGCCTTTGTTCGGGGAGGTCTGATGGTCTCCAGCGCGTCTGACGGACAGGCTCTCCAAGTGGGCACGCGCCCACACTGATATGAGCGGAGCGGCGCTCGAGAGGAGAGGACATGACGAAGGTGCCGCAGCGCCCCAAGCGACATCACGTGGTCTCTGCGTTCTACCTGCGCGGGTTCGCTGACGAGCGCGACCAGTTGCAGTGCGCGCCCCGCGACGGGTCTCCCGAGTTTCGGACGGCGGTTGGCAACGCCACGGTCCACACAGACTTCTACACGTTCGACGACACAGATGGAGAGCCCAGCGGCGATTTCGAAGACTGGATGGCAGGTATTGAGCGGGACGCCGCGCCGGTCTTGCTGTCACTCGTCGCCGGCAACGCACCTCCGCCGGTCGGTGACGAGCGGATGGCACTCGCCGGTTGGATCGCGCTCCAGTATCTCCGCACAGAGTCGCAGCGCGCGATGATGAGTCAGCTCGACGCCTTGGTGCGAACTATCACGGAGCAGCGACCGGGTGTGTTTCGGCCGGAACCCGTGGCCGAGGCAGTTCGCCACGCGCCGACCTCCGCCAACGCCGCATCTGAGCCGCACCTGGATCAGACCCGGATGCTCATGCCGCTTTTCGCCGCGGTGATCATGGCCAGCCCATGGGTGATCTCCCACTTCACGGACGACTACCTCATCACCGGTGATCACCCCGTGCATTTGATGGCGCACCCGGACGCCGGGAACAACCGGCCGCTGGCATTCGGGACAGCGCGGGCTCTGGCTTTGCCGCTGTCCCGACGGGCGAGCCTAATTGCGGTGACATCGCAACCCGCCAAACCGCCGACGGACCCGCCCCCAGAGGACGGCTCGGCGGACGAAGCGCGATACATGAACTTGCAGACCATACTCAACACCAGGCGTCTAGTTCTCCGACATCCTGATGACCCGCTACCGATTCCCGTCGCGGAGTTCCCGCCTCCCCAGACGGACGAGGTGGCCTTCACGATTGCATTGCCGAGCGAACAGTGACCAGCGGGCGCGCTCGTCATCCTCACGTCCCTGGACTCCGGCAGACTGGGACCCATGGCAGAGAGCACGGACACCCCAGCGGAGTCGGGCTACGTGCTCAACTTCCCGACGAATGGCACCGCGTTCGGCGTGCGCGAAAACCTCGTCGACATCTTGGAGCGAGAGCTGCTCGGCCCAATCAACGGCGAAAACGAAATCCTGCCATTTAGCCCGAAGCAGATGTATCTGGCGGGCTTGATCGCTCCGGTGAAACTCACCAGCACGAGCGGGTCGGCCCTCGGTCAGGATGACGCGGACGACCTGACTGAAGTGCGCCTCGACGACGGTGGCGCCACCGAGGGTCGAGGTGTGCCGACGGTTGCGGTCGACGAGAGCGACGCTGACACCGAAGAGGACGACGTCGAGGACCGTGCGCCGAAGCAGGGTCTGATGATCCCGGCGTCGATGGGCCTGCGGTTCCAGGTTCCGACCGATCTGGCGTTGTTTACCGTGACCGCCTCGTGGGGGACCTACGAGACTGTCGAGACAGAGGAAATCTCGAAGAAGACTGGCCGCCCGATCCGGAAGTATCAACGGACCCCGATCGAAGAGACACGCTCCATCGCGGTGTCGACGCTCACTCAGGGACGCACCGAGACCATCGTGCTGCGCGACGCGATCTGCCTACGCATCGACCGCTACGACGACCCCGAGTACGGGAGGGTGCTCGTTGAGATCGCGTTGTGTAACGACCGCGAGACGCCTCTGCCGATCCCATCGAACATGTGGATGTTCCAAACCAAGGTGCTCATCGACGCTGGCGGCGCAGAGGTGTTCCTGCCGGTTCGCGACGTGCTGGAGCAGGAGTGGCCCGAGCACGACGATGAGGTTCGAAGGCTCGATCTCCAGTACAAAAACCGCCTGGAGTTCGCGATCGGCCGCACCTGTTCGGCAGACTGGGTCGTGCGTAAGGACTCGCGCCGAGCAACGTCGGTATCGACAACCTGGCTGCCGACCGCCGAGACCCCTCAGACCCGTGCCGGGGAGGTCGAGGGCGCGATGCTGTTGATGAACGCACTTGCCGTGGCGACGCCCGACGAGTTGCGGGCCGGGCTGGCACCGCTCGTGGCTGGCTATGGCGAGTGGCTCGACCGGCAGGAGACGGCGGCAGGAAAACTGCCTGGGCACCTGCGGGATACCGCCGAGGTCGTGTTGTGGGAGGCTCGGCAGGCGCACCAGCGGTTGGTCGCGGGACTGGAGTTCGTCACCACCGACCCCACAGCCCTGCAATGCTTCCAGTTCATGAACGTTGTCATGCGCGATCAGCGTCTGGCCTCCCAGGTCGCGGAGACCCGCAAGACCGAGTCGTCATTGTCGATCGCGCAGGCGTGGCAGAACCTCGAAGCTGACGAGGCGGAGGGCAAACCGGTCGCGTCGTGGCGTCCGTTCCAGCTCGCCTTCATCCTCATGCAGCTCGGTGCGCTCACCGACCCGACGACGCCGCTGCGCAGCGCAAAGGACCTGGCCCGGGTCGAGCTGCTGTTTTTCCCCACTGGTGGTGGCAAGACCGAGGCCTATCTCGGCCTGGCGGCCTACACATTCGCTATCCGGCGGCGCCAGGCAGTCGTTGCCTCGTCGGATGGCCCGCTGAACGGCAGCGACGGTGTTGCGGTGCTGATGCGGTACACGCTGCGGCTACTCACCGCGCAGCAGTTCCAGCGCGCAACCGCGCTCGTTTGTGCTGCCGAACTCGCCCGCCGCGCAGACGAATCCACCTGGGGCACCGAGCCGTTCCGCATCGGCTTGTGGGTTGGTACCGACGTAAGCCCTAAGCGGTTCGAGGAAGCCGACGAGCAGCTCAAGAAGATCAATGACGGGGCGTCGCACCGGCTAACCGTCCTCCAGATTCAGCGCTGCCCGTGGTGTGGCACCGAGATCACCCCGGCGAACGTGAAGGGCGACCCGACCAGCCGACGGGTCTTCGTCCACTGCGGTGACGAACTCGGCCGCTGCCCGTTCTCGAAGGGCGGGGCCGTCAAGGAAGGCCTGCCGGTGCTGACGGTCGACGAGGAGATCTACCGGCTCGCCCCGGCCTTTGTCATCGCCACTGTCGACAAGTTCGCCCGGCTCGCCCGCGAAGGCGAAGCGGCATCGCTATTCGGCTTCGTCAGCAAGCGCTGCGGTCGCCACGGTTACGTGCACACCGACTACTCGGCATGTACCGTCAGCTCGCACCCTGCCAACAACGGCCACCCCGCCGCGACCGTGACGCCGGTAGGACGGCTGCGCCCGCCGGACCTGATCATCCAGGACGAGCTGCATCTGATTACCGGGGCCCTCGGTACTGCGGTCGGGCTCTTCGAGGTCGCCGTCGAGACGCTGTGCTCGTGGGAAACCCCCCAGGGCCAGCCGGTCAAGCCGCTGATCGTCGCCTCCACCGCGACCGTGCGCAACGCGATCGAACAGGTGCGCCAGCTCTATGGTCGCAAGGTGGAGATCTTCCCGCCGCAGTTGCTTGATGTCGCCGACACGTTCTTCTCCCGCGAGGTCGAAGTCTCCGACGAGAACCCGGGACGTCGGTACATCGGCGTCAGCGCACCAGGCGTGCGCCTGTCCAGCGCCGAGATCCGGCTCGCCGAGGTGCTGCTGCTCGCGGGCCAGTTGCTGTTCGACCGCGCCGGTGAGAAGGCCGATCCGTATATGACGCTTGTGGGATACTTCAACGCCACCCGCGAGCTGGCCGGCATGCGGCGGTATGTCGATGACGACGTAAGTACCCGGGTCGGCAACCCGCGCCGTGACTCCGGCTTCCCGCGCCGCTATGGCACCGCGTTCGGCAGCCTCAATGTCGCAGAGCTGACATCCCGCATCTCCGGTGCCGACATCGGCAAGACTCTCGACAAGCTCGGGCTCGAGTTCGCCCCGGGCTACGACACTACCGACGCCTTTAACGCGCGCATCGCGCTGCGCCGCGAAGACAAGGCCGCGCCGAAACGCGACGGCGAGACGCCGTTCGACGTGGTGCTCGCGACGTCGATGCTCCAGGTCGGCGTCGACGTGCAGCGACTCGGGCTGATGCTCGTGGTCGGCCAACCGAAGAACACCGCCGAGTACATCCAGGCCTCCTCCCGCGTCGGCCGCGACGCCGCCCGGCCGGGTCTGGTCGTGTCGCTCGCAAACTGGGCGCGCCCCCGCGACCTGGCCCACTTCGAGCAGTTCCGGCACTACCACGACACCTTTTACAAGCAGGTCGAGGCCCTGTCGGTGACGCCGTTCTCGCCGACCTCCCTGGAGCGTGGCATCGACGGGCTGCTAACTAGTGTCGTCCGCGTTGCACAGGCAACGGTCGCCGACGGGCTGTCGCCCGAGAACCAGGCCGGGAAGATCACGCCGCAGCACTCCGCCGTCTTCGCGATCATCGACCGGCTCAAGGCGCGCATCCTCGCTGCGTCCCAGGACGACGATCTCACAAAGAAGGCCAGCGACCTGCTCACCAATCGGGTCGACCGGTGGACCAGCCGCGCCGGGTATGCCCGCGAGATCCACAAGACTCTGATCTACGAGCGCACCGGCGAGGGCGACAAGTACCTGCCGCTGGTCATCAGCCCCGAGAACCACCGAGCCAACGTGGGTAGTTCGGTCGAGGCGCCGTTCGTGATCGCGAACTCAATGCGCGAGGTGCAGCCCGAGATCAACATTCTGGTGTCGCCGATACCGGACCGGCTCTTCGTCCGAACCCCGGCAGGCGTGGACGACTGGGCAATGCCCGCTGGGGAGGACGACTGATGACCGACACCGCTACCGCCGCGCTGCCCGACAATAACGCCGCCCTCGACCCGCTCGGCGACGCCGATCAGGACGTGGCAAAGAACCGCGCGAAAGTCGGCTCCGCCCGACCCTCGTCGCTGCTCTACACCTATGGCCCTGGCGCGATCATGGACCTGCCCAACTTCTCAGTGATGCCTGCAGGGCTCGACGATTGGGAGCCCATCTGGAAGCGCCGCGAGGTGGTTCCGACGATCCTCGAGCCGCGCCTGCTCAACGTCGTGCGCCTGCACCTCGGTGCCCAGGTGGACGCACTGCGCCCGTTCCCCTGGCAGCCGACGAAGAGCACCAGGTCGAACGAGGGCACCGACCTCGGCCTGCCCGCCCGAGTGTTCCCCCAATGGTTCCGATGCACCGGATGCGACTACCTCGGCCCGCTCACCCGGTTCACCTACTCCAACACGCACCCGTTCCGGCCCGACCTCGCACAATTCACCCATAAGCCCTGCCCCGGCCGCGGCGGCCGCGGACGACGAGAGGGAAGCCCCGCCGTTCCCGCCCAGCACTTGCTGACCTGCACCAACGGCCACCTCGACGAGTTTCCGTACACACTCTGGGTACATAAGGGACAGAAGTGCCCCAGTGCCGAGAACCCCGACCTCAAGATGCGCGACGCCAACGTCGGCAAGAGCGTCGGCTCGACGATCATCTGCCAGTCCTGCAACGCCACCCGCGGCATGGCCGAGGCGCAGGGGGTCAGGGGACGTCTCAAGCTGCCCCAGACCTGCCGCGGCCGGCACCCGCACCTCGGCGCGTTCTACCCCGGCTGCAAGGCACAGCCATCGCTGATCATGATGGGCGCCTCGAACCTGTGGTTCGGCTCGACGCAGAGCATCATCGTCATGCCGCGCTCCGAGGAGGAGAAGAAGGAAGTACTCGCCGACCAACTGCGCGTCGAGCTCGGCATCGAGCAGATCCAGCAGTTCGCCTCCCAGATTTCCGTCATCCGCGCACTTGCGGCCGCTCGCAACATCGCCGTCACGGGGCTGAGCGATGAGGACATCGCCCAGGCTATAGCCGACGTGCTCGCGCCGCCGGAGTCTGATGAAGCGCGCGAGGAGCGTCGCGCGAGCTGGGACCCAATCGAGTTGCTGGTCCCAGAGTGGAACTATCTCCAAAAGCCCGCCCTCTTCCCCGAACAGCAGAACAACACTGGCCTTATGGTCACCGAGATGCAGCGAAGCGACCAGTTGCATTCACGCATCACGCGCGTGGTGGGGGTGAACCGGATGAAGCGCGTCAACGCCGTCCTCGGCTTCACCCGGCTCGATGAGATGGACCGCGTCAACGATGCGGCCTCGCGCCTAGTCGACCTGACTCGCGGAGGCAGGCCAACCTGGGTGCCTGCTACCGAGGATCGCGGCGAAGGCATCTTCCTGCAGCTGGATCTCGCTGCCGTCGACCGGTGGGAACGCCAGATCGCGACCACTGCACTATGGGACGCGCACGTCCAGTCGCACCGCCGGAACTTTGCGCGACGGTTCTCCGAGACCGCTGCCGCTGTGAACCCCGACACCCGGTTGCCCGACCCGCGGTACTGGCTCGTGCACACTCTCTCGCACATCCTCATACGAGAAATGGCCATGTACTCCGGTTACGGTGCCGCGAGCCTCACCGAACGCATCTACGCCTGGGGTGAGGCTCCTGGCCGCGCTGCCGCTGCCGGACTGCTCATATGCACGACCGCTTCGGACAGCGAAGGAACCCTCGGCGGCCTTGTCGCTCTGTCCGAGCCTGCCCGTCTTCAGGGGATTGTGCTCTCGGCGCTTCGTCGGGCCTGGCGGTGCTCGTCCGACCCGGTGTGCGCCCAGCGCACTCCGTCAGACCCCGAGGACTTCTTGCACGGCGCGGCGTGCCACTCCTGCGCCTTCGCCTCTGAGACCTCGTGTGAGAAAGCCAACCGCTTCCTCGACCGCCGGTTCCTCCTCGCGCTCCCGACCTCGAACGGCCCGATCGTCCCCGGGTTCTTCGGCGACGTCCATGGATTCTGATCCGCTCGCCGAACTCGGCAGCTTCCTCACTGGCACAGAGGCGGAACGGCTCGCCGTGCAGTTCGAGAGCGGGACACCGATCAGCATCGCCGCGCAGGTGATCTCGATGAACCGCCGAGACCAAGTCAAGGCACTGCTCGTAGCTGCCGGTCTCGGACCGGGCGATCGGGACCGGGCGCTCAACGTTCTCAGAGCCTTAGTCGGTGCGAAAACTGCCCTGCGCGAGTTGACTCCAGTGTGGACGATGCCCGGAAACGAAGCGAACACCGGGCATCTGACGAGCGAGTTCCACCGGATCATCGGAGCAGCACGGCAGTCGGTCACTGCTGCCACCTACAACTTCCAGGACACCTCGCAGATGTGGAGCGCGCTCAAAGCGGCCTCAGACCAGCCGGGAGTCGTTGCCACCGTATACGTCGACGCCGGGGTCGCCGATGCCACGACGGTCAAGGCACAACTCCCGAAGGCAACCGTCTACCGCTCAGCGGTCCTGCCCACCGGCAAGCAAGTAGTAAGTCACGCGAAGTTCGTCGTAGTTGACCACGAACTGCTGCTGATCACCAGCGCGAACTTCAGCTACTCAGCCGAGAACCGAAATGTTGAGTTCGGAATGCTCATTCGCGACACAGCCCTCGCCACCTCCGTCGAGGCCACGATGAAGAGCAAGCACGGCTCACTCTACGAGCTCATCAAAGCCTGAGTGAAGCCTTGAAACGCGGCGCAATCATCGCTCACTGATGCCTGAGACATGCAGAAATGTCCAGATGGACATCGCGTAGACATTTCATCTCCGAAATGGACAACTTCAAAAAAACCTACAGTAGCGCACGTCAGACCGCCGGGATGTCGGCGAAGCGCGAGAAGTGGCCGTGGAAGCCCACGGTCACCGTGCGGGTCGGGCCGTTGCGGTGCTTGGCGACGATGAGGTCGGCCTCGCCCGCGCGCGGGTTGTCCTTCTCGTAGGCGCTCTCGCGGTGCAGGAGGATCACCATGTCGGCGTCCTGCTCGATCGAGCCGGACTCGCGGAGGTCCGAGATGGCGGGGAGCTTGTCGGCGCGCTGCTCGGGGCCTCGGTTCAGCTGCGAGAGCGCGATGACCGGCACCTGCAGCTCCTTCGCGAGGAGCTTGAGGGCACGGGAGAACTCCGAGACCTCCTGCTGGCGGCTCTCGACCTTCTTCCCGGAGGTCATCAGCTGCAGGTAGTCGATGACGACCATCTTGAGCCCGACCCGCTGCTTGAGCCGGCGGCACTTCGCCCGGATCTCGACGAGGGTCATGTTGGGCGAGTCGTCGATGTAGAGCGGCGCGTCGTTGATCCGGCCGCGGGTGGAGGCGATGGTCGTCCAGTCGCGCTGGTCGACCGTGCCCTTCCGCATGTGCTGCAGCGGCACGGACGCCTCGGCCGAGAGGAGGCGCATCGCGATCTCGCTGCGCCCCATCTCGAGGGAGAAGAAGATCGTGGCCATGTTGTGCTTGATCGCGGCGGCACGGGCGAAGTCGAGCGCCAGCGTCGACTTTCCGAGCGCGGGGCGCGCGGCGACGATGATCATCTGCCCGGCGTGGAAGCCGTTGGTCAGGTCGTCGAGGTCGGCGAAGCCGGTGGGGACGCCGGTGAAGCTGCCGTCCTTGTGAGCGGCCGCCTCGATCTCGTCGATCGCGACGGTCACCGCGTCGGTCAGCGGGACGTAGTCCTCCGCCGTCTCGGAGCCGGTGACGTTGTAGATCTCGGCCTGCGCCGTGTTGACCAGGTCGAGCACCTCGCCCTCGCCCTGGTAGCCCATCTGCGCGATGCGGGTGCCCGCCTCGACGAGGCGGCGCAGCAGAGCGCGCTCGGCGACGATGGAGGCGTAGTAGCCAGCGTTGGCCGCGGTGGGGACCATCGAGGTGAGCGTGTGCAGGTAGTCGGCGCCGCCGGCCCGCTGCAGCTCCCCCTGCTTCGTGAGCTCGTCGGTGACCGCGATGACGTCGGTCGGCTCGCCGTGCGAGTAGAGGGCGAGGATCGCGTCGAAGACGATCTCGTGCTTGGGGATGTAGAAGTCGGTGCCCTTGACGCTCTCGACGACGTCGGCGACCGCGTCCTTCGAGAGCAGCATGCCGCCCAGCGCCGACTGCTCGGCGAGGAGGTCGTGCGGAGGGGTCCGCTCGTTCCCGCGCGACTCGCCACGGTCTCCGCGACCGTCCCGTCCGTCCGAGCCGGGTACCGCCAGGTGCGCGATCGTCATGCCTTCGCCTCCTCCTGTCGGGTGCTGCGCGTCCGGTCGAGCCGGTGCCAGGATCCGGTCTACCAGCGACCTCCGACAGCGGCGCACGGGCGCCTGCCCGCACCCCTCGCGGGGCGCTGCGCCACCCTACGGACCGCCGCCCGCGGCACGCAAACCGCCCTGTGGAGAGAGCTGTGCAGAACCGAGGGGAAACGCCGGGCCCACTGTGGGCAACGTGTGGACAACCCTGTGGGATCAGCGGCCCTCAGCAAGTTTTTTCCGGCTTTTGACCAGGCATTTCCTGCTTTCCACAGGTGTGTGGGGAAAAGAGTCTCAAGACCACAGTGAAGGTTGGTCCCGCCGGAGGGTGTATGTGGATGGAGCTGTGGAGAACGGGAACGACGAAGGGCGGTGCGAGGGGACTCGGAAGTCCCGTCGCACCGCCCTCCGCGGCGTTCTCGCGGCCTTACTTGGCCGCGACCACCTGCAGCTTCACAGTGGCCTGGATGTCGTCGCGCAGACGCACCACGGCCTCGTGCTCGCCGACGTGCTTGATCGCGTTCGAGATGACGATCTTGCGCTTGTCGAGCTCGCCGAATCCGGCCGCCGCCACCGCGTTCGCGATGTCGGAGGTCTTCACCGAGCCGAACAGGCGGCCGTCCTTGCCGGCCTTGACCGTCAGCTTCACGCGGTTGGCCTCGAGGACCTGCTTGGTGTGCTGGGCCTCTTCGATGGTCTTGTGCTCACGGGCGGCTCGCGCCGACTTGATCTGCTCGACCTGCTTCTCGCCACCGCGGGTCCACGCGACGCCGAAGCCCTGCGGGATGAGGTAGTTGCGGGCGAACCCGTTCTTCACGTCGACGACGTCGCCGGCCGAGCCGAGTCCGTCGACCTCGTGGGTCAGGATGACCTTGGACATACCGTTACCTACCTTCCGCTGCCGGCGTAGGGCAGGAGCGCCATCTCGCGGGCGTTCTTGACGGCACGGGCGATGAGGCGCTGCTCCTGAACGGAGACGCCGGTGATACGACGGGCGCGGATCTTCCCGCGCTCCGAGATGAACTTGCGGAGGGTCGCGACGTCCTTGTAGTCGATGACACCCACGCGGACCGACTTCGCGGGGGCCGCGTTCTTCGCGCCCTTGCCGCGGATCGGCTTGCGGCGGTCGCCGCTGCTCTTTCCAGCCATAGTGGTTTCCTTAGATTCTGGTTCGCCCCTGCCCCGCCGCGAGCGATCGCGGTGCGGGGGAGGCGTGATTCAGGTGAGGAGAGCGTCCGAGCCGAGGCTCAGAACGGCGTCTCGTCGTTGTAGCTGCCCGGCGTGCTCCACACGTCGCCACCGGCGGGAGCGCTCGGCGCCCACGGCTCCTCGGCCTGACCGCCACGGTTGCCGCCGGCGTTGCCGGAGCCCCCCTGACCGCCGCCGCCGAAGCCGCCCTGGCCGCCGCCGATCTGACCGCCGTTGCCCTGGCCGCCACCGGCCTGGCCGCGTCCGCCTCCACCGGAGGCGCGCGTGACCTGCGCGGTCGCGTAGCGCAGCGAGGGCCCGATCTCGTCGATCTCGAGCTCGATGCTGGTGCGCTTCTCGCCTTCCTTCGTCTCGTAGGAGCGCTGCTTCAGGCGGCCGGTCGCGATGACGCGGCTGCCCTTGGTCAGCGTTCCTGCGACGTTCTCGGCGAACTCACGCCAGACGGAGGCGCGGAGGAACAGCGCTTCGCCGTCCTTCCAGTCGTTCGCCTGACGGTCGAAGGTGCGCGGCGTGGAGGCGATGGTGAAGTTCGCGACCGCGAGCCCGCCCTGCGTGTAGCGCAGCTCGGGGTCGGCGGTGAGGTTCCCCACCACGGTGATGATCGTCTCGCCGGCCATGAGCGCTACGCCTTGGGAGCGGCCGAGGCCTTGGCAGCCTTGCGGGCGGCCTTCTCGTCGGCGAGCTTCGCGGCGGCCGCGACCTGGGCGATGCCCTCTTCGGCCCGCAGCACCTTGGTGCGCATGACGGCCTCGGACAGCTTCAGCTGACGGTCGAGCTCGTTCGCTGCGGCGGAGGTCGACGTGAAGTCGACGACGGCGTAGATGCCCTCGGACTTCTTGTTGATCTCGTACGCCAGACGACGGCGGCCCCAGACGTCGACCTTGTCGATGGATCCACCATCGGTGCGGATGACGTTGAGGAACTTGTCGAGACTCGGAGCGACGGTGCGCTCATCGATCTCGGGGTCCAGGATGACCATGATCTCGTACTGATGCGTCACTAACCCACCTCCTTCGGACTGAACGGCCACGGTATTTCCGTGACAGGAGGGTATGTAGCATCTGCCCACTCCCGCGGACGCGAGTGCGTCTGGTCGTGGACAACCTGTACAGACTACAACAGGACCGCCGCGACGCGCCGGACGGATCCGCTCGAGGCGCACCATCCCGGGCGCAGGGCGAGGCGGGCACGGGGCCCGG
Source organism: Rathayibacter sp. AY1D5 (assembly GCF_002932515.1). Lineage (NCBI taxonomy): Bacteria > Bacillati > Actinomycetota > Actinomycetes > Micrococcales > Microbacteriaceae > Rathayibacter > Rathayibacter sp. AY1D5. Next base: position 23,062 of record NZ_PSVU01000017.1, on the reverse strand, counting down.
CTCAGCGCCTCAGCGCGACGCCCACCACTCGCGGAGCCGCTGCGTCGCGACCTCCTCGCCGAGCGGCCCCTCCTCGAGCCGCAGCTCCAGCAGGAACCGGTACGCCTGCCCGACCTCGGGGCCCGGGGCGAGGCCGAGGATCTCCATGATCCGCGTGCCGTCGAGGTCGGGGCGCTTGGAGGCGAGCTCCTCCTTCTCGGCGAGCTCCGCGATGCGCGCCTCGAGGTCGTCGTATGCGTGCGCGAGCCGGTCGGCCTTGCGGCGGTTGCGCGTGGTCACGTCGGCGCGGGTGAGGATGTGCAGCCGCTCGAGCAGGGGCCCGGCGTCGGTCACGTAGCGGCGCACCGCGGAGTCGGTCCACGCGCCGTCCGTGTACCCGAAGAAGCGCAGGTGCAGCTCGATGAGGCGGGCCACGTCCTTCGTCGTCTGGTTGTCGAACTTCAGTGCGCGCATCCGCTTGATCGCGAGCTTGGAGCCGACCAGGTCGTGGTGGTGGAAGCTCACCGCTCCGGCCGGCTCGAGCCGCCGCGTGGCAGGCTTGCCGATGTCGTGCAGGAGAGCGGCGAGCCGCAGCACGACGTCGGGCGCGGCTCCGGGGTGCCGCGACTCCTCCAGCGCGATCGCCTGCTCCAGCACGGTGAGGCTGTGGGTGTAGACGTCCTTGTGGTGGTGGTGCTCGTCCTGCTCCAGGCGCAGCGCGGGCAGCTCCGGGAGGAAGCGACCGGCCAGACCGGTGTCGACCAGCAGCTCCAGGCCGGCGCGGGGCGAGGCGGTCGCGAGGAGCTTCCGCAGCTCCTCCTGCACGCGCTCCGCCGAGACGTCGTCGATCCGGCCGGCGAGCTCGGCCATGGCCCACTCGACCTCGTCGGTGGTGCGGAAGCCGAGCTGTGAGGTGAAGCGCGCGCCGCGGAGCATCCGGAGCGGATCGTCGCCGAAGGAGAGGTCGGCGGGGGAGGGGGTGCGCAGCCGGCCGGCGAGCAGGTCCTCCACTCCTCCCGAGGGATCGACGAGGACGACCTCCGGGAGCCGCAGCGCCATCGCGTTGACCGTGAAGTCGCGCCGCACCAGGTCGCCCTCGAGCGAGTCGCCGAACTCGACCTCGGGCTTGCGGCTCACCCCGTCGTAGCTGTCGCTGCGGTAGGTCGTGATCTCGACCGTCTCGCCGGCCACGCGAGCGCCGATCGTGCCGAAGGCCCGGCCGATGTCCCAGTGCGCCTCGGCGATCGGAGCGACGATCCGCACGATGTCGTCGGGGCGCGCGGAGGTGGTGAAGTCGAGGTCGTGCACGCCGTGGCCGAGGAAGGCGTCGCGGACCGGGCCGCCGACCAGCGCGAGCTCGTGGCCCTGGGCTGCGAACGCCTCCGCCAGCCGCGCCACCGTGGGCGTCCCCGCGAGCGCGCGGAGGGTCTCGAGAGCGGTCTGGACGCTGTGCATTCGCACGATCCTAGTGGCGGGGGGTGTCCCGTCAGCGGGTGACCGTGCCAGGGGGTTACAGGGGGATCCGCGTGCACAGCGGACGCACCGCCTGCCCCGAGGAGGGCTGCCCGTAGAATCACCCGCATGGAGGCCGAGTGAGTCCGATGCATCGGCGCGACCCCTCCCTCCGCTCCCGCCGCTCGCGGGCGGCCCTCCTCCTGCTCCGCTCGGCAGGTGCCGCCGCCCTCGCGCTCGGCCTGACCGGCGTGGCCTCCCCCGCCCTCGCGGCCCCGGTCGCCGCCGCGACGGCGACCTCGACGCCCGCTCCCGGCATCGTCACCACGACCGCGGGGGCCGGCAGCGACGGCGTCCTGCGGCCCGGCCAGGACCTCGAGCTCTCGATCGCCGTGCGCAACGGCACCACCGAGGCGATCGACAGCGCCGACGTGACGGTCGCCCTCTCCTACGCCACCCTCGACACCCGCGCGGAGCTGCACGACTGGCTCGACGCCGAGGCCGACAACGACACCGACCCGGTCCGTGCGACCGCCCAGCTGCGCCTGCTGCCCTCCAGCACCGCCGAGGCCGGCCTCACCGTGCCGGTCGACCAGATCCCCTTCTCCAACGACCGGACCGCGCTCGGCACCCACGCCGTCCTCGTCACGGTCACCGGTCCGGGTGGTGTCGTCTCGACCGCCCGCACGGCCGTCGAGCTGACCGACGACACGGCGGCCCCGGAGCGCGAGACCGGCGTCAGCGTCCTCGTCCCGCTCACCGTCCCGGACACGGCCGACGGCCTGCTCTCGGCCGAGGCCCTCGCCGACTACACCGACGGCACGGGGACCCTCACCCGGCAGCTCGACGCGGTCGCGGGGAAGGGCGTCACGATCGGGGTCGACCCGCGCATCCTCGCCTCGATCCGGATCCTCGGCAGCGCCGCTCCGGAGTCGGCCCTCGACTGGCTCGACCGGCTGCAGTCCGTGCCGAACGAGCGCTTCGCCCTGCCGTACGCCGACGCCGACGTCTCGGCCCAGGCGCAGGCCGGGCTCTCCGCGCTCCTCTCTCCCACCTCCTTCGAGTACGCGATCGACGACACCCGCTTCGCCGCGGTCCCCGGCACCGCCAGCCCGGCGCCCACGGTCGCCGTCGACTCCGACCAGCCGGCCGAGGAGCTGCCGGCGCGTCCGAGCACCGAGTCGCTGCTCGCCTCCGACTGGAGCACCTCCCTCGGCAGCGTCGCGTGGCCCGACGAGGGCACCCTCCGGGGGTCGGACCTCGACGTCTACGCGGCCAGCGGAGTGAACCGCACGGTCGTCCCCTCCTCCGGTCTCCTGCTGCCGGAGGAGGTGACCACGACCTCGCGCGCCACCGTCGGCGACTCGGACCTGGTCGTGGCCGACTCGCGCCTCACCGAGGCGTTCGACGCGGCCGCCACCGCCACCGACGACACCGAGTGGCGCGCCCGCATGTCCGAGATCGCCACCGATCTCGCCGAGGTGCAGGAGGAGGGGACCGCGCCGGACGTCGTGCTCACCCTCGGCCGCGGCTCGGCGATCGGCGCCGCGCGCCTCTCCGAGACCCTCGACGCGATCGAGTCGCTGCCCTGGGCCCGCGGAGTCGCCCTCTCCACCGCCCTCGCCGTCCCCGCGACCGAGGGCGCGAGCGTCGTCGACTCGCCGGAGTCGGAGTCGCGGCTCGACCGGGTGCGCGACCTGCTCGACGCCGGCTCCGAGGTCGAGGCGTTCTCCTCCGTGCTGCAGGAGCCGGAGCTGCTGTCGGGCAAGAGCCGCAACGACGTGCTGGCGCTGCTCTCGGTGACCTGGCGCGGAGACGGCAGCGGCTGGGGCGACGCCGTCGGCGCGGCCATGACCGAGGCCGACCGGACGCTCTCGCTGGTGTCGATCGACGCGACCGGCAGCATCCTGCAGGTCTCCCGCGACTCGAGCATCCCCGTGTACGTCCGCAACGAGCTCCCCTGGCCGATCGCCGTCCGCATCCAGGCCTCGACCTCGAACGCCGTCCTCGACATCGACGAGGAGGCGATCGAGACCACCGAGATCGACGCCCGCTCGCAGGGCCGCGTCCTCATCCCCGTGAAGGCCCGGGTCGGCAACGGCGAGACGAGCCTCGGCCTGCAGCTGACCTCGGCGCAGGGCGTCCCCATCGGCACCCCCACGGGCATGACGACCAGCGTCCGCGCCGACTGGGAGACCGTCGGCACCCTGGTCATCGGGATCGCGCTCGTCGTCGTCTTCGGAGCCGGCATCCTCCGCAACATCCGCCGTCGCCGTCGAGGCGACACCCCTGAGGACGAGGAGGACCCGAACGCCGTGCTCGAGGTCCAGCCCGATCTCGACGACCAGCGATCGGACCCGCGTGGCTAGCTTCTCCCTCGGACGCGCGAGCGCCGTCCTCGCCTCCGGCACGATGGTCTCGCGGATCCTCGGCTTCATCATGTCGATCGTCATGGCGAACACGATCGGAGCCGCGGTCGCGCCGGGCGCGGACGCCTTCACGACGGCGAACCTGCTCCCCAACACGATCTACTCGATCATCGCGGGCGGCGCTCTGAACGCCGTCCTCGTCCCGCAGATCGTGCGGGCGGGCCTCGACGCCGACGGCGGCCGCGGCTACATCAACCGCCTGCTGACCCTGGCGCTCGGCCTGCTCCTGGTGACCACGATCGCCGCCACGGTCCTCGCTCCCCTGCTCGTGCGCCTCTACGCGCCCGGCTACGGACCGGAGCAGTACCAGCTGGCCGTCGCCTTCGCGTTCTGGTGCCTGCCGCAGGTCTTCTTCTACGGCCTGTTCACGATCCTCGGCGAGGTGCTCAACGCCCGCGGCTCGTTCGGCCCCTTCACCTGGGCGCCCGTGCTGAACAACGTCGTGGTGATCGCCGGGCTCGTCGCCTTCATGGTGCTGTTCGGCGCCGATCCGGAGGGGAACCGTCCGGTCGACTCGTGGTCCCCGGCGATGGTCACCCTCCTCGGCGGGAGCGCGACGCTGGGCATCGTCGTCCAGTCGCTGTTCCTGATGCTCTTCTGGCGGAGGGTCGGCCTCAGCTACCGCCCCGACTTCCGCTTCCGGGGCGTCGGTCTCGGCACGGCCGGGCGGATGTCGCTGTGGTCGTTCGCCACGGTGCTGCTGACCATCGTCGCCGGCATCGTCGAGAGCCAGGTCTCCTCCACCGCGTCCGGCGAGGGGCCCTCGGCCGCGGCGCTGCAGAAGGCGTGGCTGATCTTCATGCTGCCCCACTCGGTCATCGCGATCTCGATCGCCATGGCGTACTTCACCAAGATGAGCGGCCACACCGCGCGGGGGGAGATGAAGGAGTTCCGCTCGGACGTCTCCACCTCGCTCCGCCTGGTGCTGATGATGCTCGTCTTCGCTGCCGCCGCGATCGTCGTGGTCGCGGTGCCGTTCGGCTCCGTCTTCACCGACTCGTTCGCGGACGCGCAGGCGATCGGAGCGATCGCCATGGCCTACGTGATCGCCCTGCCGCTGTTCTCCTCGATCGCCATCATGCAGCGCGCGTTCTACGCCCTGAGCGACGGAGCGCGGCCGTTCCTGTTCACCCTGGTGCAGGTCGTCGTGGCGGTCGCCGGGTACCTGATCGTGCTCCGGCTCCCCGCCGACCGCACCGCTGTCGGCATCGCCGCTGCGACCTCGCTCGGCATCTGCGTGCAGGCCCTCGTGGCGGCCCTCCTCCTGCGCCGCCGGCTCGGCGGCCGCGGAGGCAGGCGGATCCTCGTCAGGCTCGCGCAGTTCGTCCTCGCCGCGCTGCCCTCCGCCGCCGCCGGCTACGGCGTCCTGGTCGCCCTCGGCGGCACGCGCGCGGGCGGTTTCGCCGTCTCGAACTACGTGGAGCCGCTGCTCTCGATGGCCGCGATCGGCACCGTGATGGCGCTCGTCTACTTCGCGGTCCTCTGGTTCCTCCGGGTGCCGGAGCTGCGCGCCGTCCTCGCTCCGGTGCTCCGCCGACTGGGCCGCTGATGCTGCTCCGGTAAAAGCCCGGTCAGAGGCCCTTTCCGGTTCTGCTGAGTCGGCCGGACCGTAGCGCTGCCCACGCTCCCGGGCCCGCGGAATAGTGCCCGCCTAGGATGTGTTGTAGCCCACGGAGCCGCGGAACGATTCGAGCGACCGGCTCCGGGTGCTCGGCTCCCGCCCCACCCGTCACCGCTCGTACAGACCCCGAGGAGTTGCCGTGCGCGACATCGTCATCATCGGATCCGGCCCCGCCGGCTGGACCGCCGCCATCTACGCGGCGCGCGCCGAGCTGCACCCGGTGGTCGTGGCCTCGTCGGTCGAGATCGGCGGCGACCTGATGAACACGACCGACGTCGAGAACTTTCCCGGCTTCCCCGACGGCGTCCTCGGCCCCGAGCTGATGACCTCGATGCAGGCGCAGGCCGAGAAGTTCGGCGCCGAGACCTTCTACGACGACGTCACCTCCCTCGACCTCGAGGGCGAGGTCAAGACCGTCCACCTCGGCTCCGGCGAGAGCATCGAGGCGAAGACCGTCGTCGTCGCGACCGGATCCGCCTACCGCAAGCTGGGCCTCCACGACGAGGACCGCCTGTCGGGACACGGTGTCTCGTGGTGCGCCACCTGCGACGGCTTCTTCTTCAAGGGGAAGACCATCGCCGTCGTCGGCGGGGGCGACTCCGCCATGGAGGAGGCGACCTTCCTCACCAAGCACGCCGCGAAGGTCTATGTGATCCACCGCAAGGACTCGCTCCGCGCCTCGAAGGTCATGCAGAAGCGCGCCTTCGACAACGAGAGGATCGAGTTCATCTGGAACGCCGAGGTCACCGGCATCACCGGTGAGAACCACGTCGACGGCGTGAAGCTGCGCGACACGGTCGACGGCACCGAGTCCCACCTCGACCTCGACGGCCTGTTCATCGCGATCGGCAACGACCCGCGCACGCACGTCGTGCACGGCAAGCTCGACCTCACCACCGAGGGCACCATCTCGGTGGTCGGCCGCTCCTCCCAGACCTCCGTTCCCGGCGTCTTCGCCGCGGGCGACGTGATCGACCCGACCTACCGTCAGGCCGTCACCGCCGCGGCATCCGGAACGGTCGCCGCCCTCGACGCGGAGCACTACCTCGCTTCGCTCGCCGATGGCACCGCCCACACCGAAGGCTCACCCCGGGCCGAGCTCATCACCCGCTGACCGTCCGGTCATCGCACATCGGAGCCGGCAGCCCGCCGACTCGTGAAGGAGAGAACACCATGTCCACCGCGAAGAGCGTCACCGACGCATCGTTCCAGTCCGACGTCCTCGACTCCGAGAAGACCGTCCTGGTCGACTTCTGGGCCGAGTGGTGCGGCCCCTGCCGCATGGTCGCGCCGATCCTCGACCAGATCTCGGCCGAGCACGGCGACAAGATCGAGATCGTCAAGCTGAACGTCGACGAGAACCCGCAGACCGCTGCGAAGTACCAGATCACGTCGATCCCGGCGATGAAGGTCTACCAGAAGGGCGAGGTCGTGAAGACCGTCATCGGCGCCAAGCCGAAGCCGGCCCTCGAGGCCGACCTGGCCGCGTTCCTCTGAGTTCGCACCCCTGACCGCCCTCTGCGATCTCCGAGAGCCCCTGTCACGTCGTGACGGGGGCTCTCCTCGTTCCCGGGGCTGTTTCACGTGAAACAGCCCTGCCGGGGCGCAGGCCACGCTCCCTGCGGTGGCGCCCGACCGCCCCGCCGCAGCACAGGACCGGCCGGTACTGTGGATCCACCCGGCTCCGGCCGGAGAGACACTGTCCACCGAGCGAAGCGGAACCATCGTGACCAACCGCGGCACCAACCTCGACCCCTGGTACAACTCCTATGCGGAGCGCACGGCCGGTCTGGCCGCCAGCGAGGTCCGAGCCCTGTTCGCCGTCGCGTCACGCCCCGAAGTGGTCTCGCTCGCCGGCGGCATGCCGTTCGTGTCCGCGCTCCCCCAGGACCTGGTGACCGGCGCCATCGAGACGGTGATGCGGGAGCAGTGGCCCGTCGCGCTGCAGTACGGGTCGGGCCAGGGCGTCCCCGTCCTGCGCGAGCAGATCCTCGACGTCATGGCCCTCGAGGGCATCTCTGCCAGCGCGGACGACATCGTGGTCACCACGGGCTCTCAGCACGCGCTGGAGCTCGTCTCCAAGCTCTTCCTGGACCCGGGGGACGTCGTCCTCTCCGAGGGCCCCAGCTACGTCACGGCGATGGTCATCTTCCGGTCGTACCAGGCCGACGTCGAGCACGTCCCGATGGACGAGCACGGGCTCATCCCCGCCGCCCTCCGCGAGCACATCGCCCGCGTCCGCGCCGCCGGCAAGACGATCAAGTTCCTGTACACGATCCCCACCTTCCACAACCCCGCGGGCGTGACCCTCAGCTGGGAGCGCCGCGTCGAGATCCTCGAGATCTGCAAGTCCGAGGGAATCCTCGTGCTCGAGGACAACCCGTACGGCCTCCTCTACTTCGAGGACGTCCCGCCGAAGGCGATGCGCTCCCTGGAGGAGGACGGGGTGATCTACCTCGGCACGTTCTCGAAGACGCTCGCTCCCGGCTTCCGGGTGGGCTGGGCTCTCGCTCCGCACGCGATCCGCGAGCGGCTGATCCTCGCCAACGAGGCGGCCGTCCTCAGCCCGTCGTCCTTCAGCCAGCTGGTCATCTCGAAGTACCTCGAGACGGCCGACTGGCGCGGACAGATCGACACCTTCCGGGGCGTCTACCGCGAACGGAAGGAGGCGATGCTGAAGGGCCTGCAGACCCATCTGCCCGGCCTCAGCTGGACGAACCCGAACGGCGGCTTCTACGTCTGGGTCACGCTGCCCGAGGAGCTCGACTCCAAGGCGATGCTGCCGCGCGCGGTGAAGGAGCTCGTCGCCTACACGCCGGGCACCGCGTTCTACGGCAACGGGGACGGACGTCAGAATATCCGCCTCTCGTTCTGCTACCCGACGCCGGAGCGCATCGGAGACGGCATCCGCCGCCTCGCCACGGTCATCAACGGGGAGCTCGACCTGCTGTCGACCTTCGCGGGTACGGGCCGGCTGAGCAGCGCCGACGCGAGCAAGCGCGACGCCGTCCTGCCGCCGAATGTCTCCTGACACCGCTCCTTCGATAAGAAAGCCCTGGTCATGACTGATTTCTCTGTACTCGACCGTACTCTCGACATCGTCGTCATCAGCGGTGGCATCAGCCACGAGCGCGACGTCTCCCTGCGGTCGGGTCGTCGCGTGGCGGACCGTTTGTCCGCCATGGGCCACCGCGTCTCCCTGCACGAACCGGACGCCGGCCTCCTCTCGACGCTGCTGCAGAAGCGTCCCGACGTCGTCTGGCCCGCGGTGCACGGAGCGAGCGGCGAGGACGGTGCACTCCTCGGGCTCCTCGAGGCCGCGGGCTTCGCCTACGTCGGCTCGCAGACGGACGCGGCGCGCCTGGCCTGGTTCAAGCCGACCGCGAAGACGCTCGTCGCTCGCGCCGGCTTCTCGACCCCGCGCTCCGTCACCCTCCCCCGCGAGACCTTCCGCGAGCTCGGAGCCGCCGGAATCCTGGAGCAGGTCGAAGCGCACCTGCCCGGCTCCCTCGTGGTGAAGCCCGCTCAGGGCGGTTCGGCCCAGGGCGTCAGCATCGTGACGGACTCGGCGCAGCTCCCGCGAGCGATGGTGGAGGCGTACACCTACGGCGACGTCGTGCTCATCGAACAGCAGATCCATGGGATCGAGGTCTCCGTCGGTGTTCTCGACCTCGGTGACGGTCCTTTCGCCCTGCCGCCTGTCGAGATCGCACCCGTCGCGGGCCAGTACACCTTCGAGGCGCGCTACAACGCGGGGGAGACGCACTTCTACACGCCGGCACGGATCTCGCCGGAGATCACGGAGGAGGTGTCCCGCGTGGCCGTTGCGATCCACGAACTGCTGGGACTCCGCCACCTGTCGCGGCTCGACTTCATCATCGACGACGCCGGACTCCCCTGGTTCTTCGACGCGAACGTCCTTCCTGGAATGACCGAGACCTCACTCGTTCCCCAGGCCATTGAGGCATCCGGCCGCTACCTCGGCGACGTCTACTCCACCCTCGCGAAGCTCGCAGCCTCCTGACCTCCACCGTTTCACGTGAAACGGTCCGCTGCGCGTACGCTCCTGATCATGTGGCTGCTGATGTCTGAACACTGCTCGAATCCATGCCAGACGAGTAATTGCGTCGCGGCCGATCAGGACCCTCTATCGCCGCCTTCTCCCTACAATGCGGGTCGAGTAGCCGCTCAATAACGGGTCCACGTCTCATCAGCAGACCAGTAGTGCCAACCCGGGGAAGAACCCGAGGCCGCGTATCGACTCCCACCAACATTAGACTTCTGTCGCCGCGCCGGTCGATTATCCGCAGATCAGCGTGATACATCCCGCCCCCGCCGCCACCTTTTCACCAGGCCCACGGGCAACCATCGCCACCTGGTCCTCGTCGTCATGCTGGTCGAGTAGACGCATTGCCGCGTATCGAGGCCTGGCCACCCCCAGTGGGTCCCTGGTTAGCGTTGCCTGGAGCGGTGTATCCACGCCAACTGTCTAGCCATATCCGCAGACTTACCGGTGAAGAGCAGTAGTGCGTCGAATCGAGGCTCACCACGATCGCCTTCCGCGCCATATCTGGGGAGAAGCAACATGTTCGATCGACGCTGATCGACACCAGGCACCCGTCGCCATGCTGGTCGAGTAGCCACAACGCGAGGTATCGAGACCCACGGCCCGAAGGGACCCTTTTCGCTTGGTTCTCCGACCTCAACTCCGCCTCGGGGGGGGGCGTGGTGTCTCTATTCCGCTGGTCAGGCGAGCAATCTCTTTCGAGCATTGCGGTCGAAGTCGGTCCCACGATGATCCGCATGGGCGTCCAATGTTTTCGGCAGGGGCGTTTCACGTGAAACGCTTCCGCAGCCGTTGAGGAACTTCAATCCGAAATGTTGCGTCCGTTGGAGCGAGTCGAGCCGATGAGGGCCTCACCTCCTACATGACAAGCTCGTAGCTCTTCAATGGCTAGGCCGCCCTAGAGCGCACCGTTCCACGTGAAACGGCCCTTCCATCGTCTCTTTCAGTGCTCTCCGGGGGCGACCGCCGACTGGGTCCTCCGTCAAACCTCGGCGAACCCACTCATCACATCCGCGTCGATCCGCGAGAACGAAGCGATACTGCATTCCGTCTTAACTTGCCCCCCCCCGCCGGCCAATTTATGGAGGCTCAGGAAGCACTCCTCACCGGCGACTTGGGATGCACGGAGAGCCGAGGGGGTCCTCATCTCAGCGGCCAACGTAGGAATGTTTCACGTGAAACACTCCGCACGGGAATATCGGCGACCATGACGTCGCCCTGGGCAGCGGAGAGCGCCACCGAGTACGACCCGCCCAGGCACCCGTCCTGCGCCCGCCAGCGAGTCACCGAAAGCGACATGAACTCCGGAGGTCAACGAGGTCTGAACTCAGCCAACCCTAGATCCGGCGCTCCACGACTACTCAACCGCCATATAGGCGCATCGTAAGCTGCTTTATCCAGAGATCGATGCCCCAGATACCCGGCGATCGTCGCCGTTCGGCTATACCAGCCGTATTCGCGACCAGGCCCGGAGTCAGCAGGGCCTCGCAGATCCTGGGGCCACCTCATCAGGCTGTACCGGTCATAAGGGCTTATCAATCAGAGAAATGGTGACGACCGAGAGTGCCGAGCTCACACGGCAGCTCGTAGGTCACCTCAAGCGTGCTGATCTCTGTGATCGTGATGCTGACGAGGGGAGCAGATACCGCCTCATCGGCGATTACTGCCAACACCACAGCGAGAGTGCGCCCTCGCCACCCCACGGTTGATCAGTAGCGGCCGCTAGGCCGACCCTCTACGGAGCGAGTGACACCTCGGTCGGCTCCCCGATCTCGGCGAGGATGCGGTTCAAGTCCTGGATGGTGGCGAAGTCGATGACCATCTGGCCCTTACGTGCGCCCAGGGTGACCTTGACGCGCGTGTTCAACCGGTCGCCGAGGTGATCCGCGATCGACGAGAGGTGTCCGGAGTGCCCGCCCTGCTCCTCCACCACGGGACGCACGGTCGTCCGCGGCGCCTTCATCTGCGCGGCGGCAGCCTCGGCGGCACGGACGGACAGGTCCTCGTTGACGATCTTGTCGGCCAGGCGGCGCATCATCTCGACGTCGTCGAGGGACAGAACCGCACGCGCGTGTCCTGCGGTCAGGACGCCGGCAGCGACGCGGGCCTGCACATCGGCCGGGAGCCGCAGGAGACGGAGCGTGTTCGAGATCTGCGGCCGCGAACGTCCGAGCCGCGTCGCCAGGGCCTCCTGGGTGATCCCGAAGTCGCTGAGGAGCTGCTGGTAGGCGGACGCCTCCTCGAGCGGGTTGAGGTCGGCGCGGTGCAGGTTCTCCAGCAGCGCGTCGCGGAGCATGTTCTCGTCGGCCGTATCCTTGACGACCGCGGGGATGGTGGTCAGTCCCGCGGCCTTCGAGGCGCGGAACCGGCGCTCACCCATGACGAGCTCGTACTTCGCTCCGCCGCGAGCCGTCACGGGCCGGACGACGATCGGCTGCAGCACTCCGAACTCGCGGATGCTGTGGACGAGTTCCGCGAGGTCGTCCTCGTCGAACACCGACCGCGGCTGCGCCGTGTTGGGGGTGATGTCGGCGAGGGGGAGTCGCGCCAAGCGCGCTCCGGGGACCTCGAGGAGCTCCTCGGCGCGGGCCGAATCGCCGACCTGATCAGGGAAGAAGACGTCGACGGGCCGGGAGCGCGACTCGTCGCTGGTCGGGATGAGCGAGCCGATCCCCCGGCCGAGTCCCGTGCGCTTGGTCGCCATCAGCGTGCCTCTCCTTCGTGTGCCGTCTCGGGTGTCTTCCGGGCTCCGCGTCGTGCGATCTCCGCGGCCGCCTCCAGATACGCCAGCGAACCGGACGACTGCGGGTCGTAGCTGATCACGCTCTGTCCGTAGCTCGGCGCCTCCGAGATCCTCACGTTGCGCGGGATCACCGCGCGCAGCACCTCCTTCGGGAAGTGCTCTCGGACATCCGCTGCCACCTGCTGGGAGAGGTTCGTGCGGCCGTCGTACATCGTCAGGAGGATCGTCGAGACACCGAGGTTCGGATTGAGGTGCCGCTCGATCAAGTCGATGTTCTTGAGCAGCTGGCTGAGCCCCTCGAGCGCGTAGTACTCGCACTGGATCGGGATGAGCACCTCGCGAGCGGCGACGAACGCGTTGATGGTCAGCAGACCGAGCGACGGCGGGCAGTCGATGAAGACGTAGTCGAACGGCTCGTCCATGGTGTCGAGCATGCGGTCGAGCGCACGGCGGAGACGCTGCTCGCGTGCGACGAGCGAGACCAGCTCGATCTCGGCGCCGGCCAGGTGGATGGTCGCCGGCACACCGTAGAGCGAGGCGAACTCCGGGCTCTTCTGCACGACGTCCGCGAGGGGAGTGTCGTTGACGATCACGTCGTACACGCTGGCCGTCTCGGCGCGGTGCTCGATGCCCAGGGCCGTCGACGCGTTGCCCTGCGGATCGAGGTCGATGACGAGCACCTTCGCCTCACCGCGGGCGAGCCCGGCGGCGAGGTTGACGGTCGTCGTCGTCTTGCCGACGCCGCCCTTCTGGTTCGAGATCGTGATGACGCGCGTCGACTCGGGCTTGGGCAGCGGCTGGGCGTTCAGCAGTGCGCGCCGACGGGTCATGTCCGCGATCTCCCGGGCCAGGGGAGTCGAGGAATCGAAGCCTCCGGTCAGACCGGCGGAATCGGTTTGTTTCACGTGAAACCTTCGCTCAGCGAGTGGGACGGACATCAGCACCGAGGAGTCGACGGACGAGGAGTCGGGGGCTCACTGCGGCGTCGTGGCGATCAACCCACTGTAGCCCGGACGACCCTCGTCACCTCGGAGAGCACGCCGTCGCCGAGCACGACGACCTCGGGCGGGGAGAGCCGGAAACGACGGATCTGCTTGGCCGCCGCCTCGATCTCCTTCTCGGCGTTGATGCCCTTCAGCAGGACCAGCTCGCCTCCGGGCCGCAGCAGCGGCGCGGTCAGCGGGATCAGCTTCGAGAGGGCGCTGACCGCCCGAGCGGTCACCTGGTCGAGAGGCTCCGCGAGCTCCGCCTCTTCAGCACGGGCTCGAAGAACTGAGACATTCTCGATTCCGAGTCCGTCGACCTGCTCTTGAAGCCAGACGACGCGACGCTCCATCGGCTCGATGAGCACGAAGCGGACGTCCGGCCGCACGATGGCCAGGACGAGCCCGGGAAGGCCCGCGCCACTGCCGACATCACCGACCAGTCCCGGACGCAGGAGAGGGGCCACCAGGGCGCTGTTGAGCACGTGCCGCGTCCAGAGCCGGGGGAGCTCCAACGGCCCGATCAGGCCGCGCTCCTCGCCCTGGTCGGCGAGAGCCTCCGTGAAGCGCCGCAGAACGGGCAGGCGGTCGCCGGCGATCGCCGCAGCGGCTGCAGGCTCGGCCTCGAGGGTCGACTCCACGCCGCTCAGCCGCGGGTGATGACGGTGTGGCGCTCGCGCGCCTCGCCGCGCGACTCCGACACGAAGCCGCGCTCGCCCACCATGTCGTGGACCAGCTTGCGCTCGTACGACGACATGGGCGGGAGCGAGGCCGACGTGGCGCCGTCCTCGATCCGCTCGATCGCGCGGTCGACCAGCTGGGCCAGCTCCGCCTCGCGGGCGTCGCGGGAGCCGCCGATGTCGAGGATGAGGCGGGAGAACGCGCCGGTCTTCGTCTGGACCGCCAGGCGGGTGAGCTCCTGCAGCGCCTGGACGGCGTCGGGGCGGGAGAGCACCCGGAGGTTCGTGTCGCCGGAGGCGGTGACAGAGAGGTAGGCGCGGCCGTTGCGGACCTCGATGTCGATGTCCCCGTCGAGGTCGCAGATGTCGAGGAACTCCTCGATGTAGTCGGCGGCGACGTCTCCCTCGTCCTCGAGCTGCGAGAGCGTGGACTCGGGCGCCTCGTCGACGGCGGACGCGTCCACGTCCGCGGGTGCGGACGCGTCGTCGGTGATGGTCTGCATCGGATCGGTCATGGCGGCTCTACTTCTTTCCGGCTTGCTTCTTGGAGCGGTTCTTGCTCACGGGCTGCGTGCGCTGCACGGCCTTCTTCTCGACGAGGGTGACGTCGCCGGCGGCCGTGGTCTCCTCGACCAGCTTGCCCTTGCGGCGCAGGCGCTCCTCCCGGGCCTTGGCGGCCTCGCTGCCCGGGGTCGGCATGTTCCGGATGACGATGAACTGCTGGATCATCGTCCAGATGTTCGAGGTCAGCCAGTAGAACATCACGCCGAGGGGGAAGGCGAAGCCCGAGAAGGCGAAGACGAGGGGGAGGATGTAGAGCAGGATCCGCTGCTGCTTGAACGTCGGCGAGGCCTTCGCCTCGGGCGACATGTTCTTCGAGACGATCTGCAGCTGCGTGATGAACTGCGACGCGGTCATCAGGACGACCATGATCACCGCGATGATGATGACCGGCTCCTGGCCGCCCTCGGCGAGTGCGCCCTGGATCGACTGGTGCAGCGGTGCGACGCCGAAGAGGTTCGCCTCGCCGAACTGGCGGGCGAGCGTCTCGTCGAGCGGGCCCACGCCCTTCTGGCTGTGCTGCGCCGCGTTCAGCACCGAGAACAGGCTGAAGAAGATCGGCATCTGGATCAGCAGGGGCAGGCAGGAGGCGAGCGGGTTGGTGCCCGTCTTCTTGTAGAGCTCCATGGTCTCGCGGGACATCGCCTCGCGGGACAGCTGGTCGCGCTTGCCCTTGTACTTGTCCTGGATCTTCTTGAGCTGGGGTGCGACCTCGAGCATCCGGCGCTGGCTCTTGATCTGCTTGACGAAGATCGGGATGAGCGCGGCGCGGATGACGATGACCAGGCCGACGATCGAGAGGACCCAGGTGATTCCCGCGGCCGCCTCCATGCCGGTGAAGGTCAGCAGCTGGTGGAAGGCGACGAGGAGCAGCTCGACCACCCACTTGAGGGGCCAGAGGATCGTGCCGAGGAGGTCCATGGAGTGGGGTCAGTCCTTTCGAGGGCCCACGACGAACCCGGCTCGCGTCACGGCGAAGCGGGTCCGGCCGGAAGCCGGTCGGTGCAGGGGGATCGAGGTCGGGACGTCGTCGATGCCGCCGGCCGCCCACGGGTGGCAGCGGAGCAGACGGCGGGCCGCGAGGACGGAGCCGAGGACGAGCCCGTGGAGCTGGACCGCCTGGAGCGCGTACGCGGAGCACGAGGGGTAGTAACGGCAGACGTCCCCGTAGAGAGGGGACACGACCGCCCGGTAGACGATCAGGAGCAGGACGCCGATGTTCCGCGGCAGCAGGAGGATCGCCCACCCGAGCCGGGCGAGCGGCGCCTCGCGGCGGGGGAGCACGGCGGTCACGAGGACGCCCCGCTCTTCCGCGCGGCTCGCGCCATGGCGGACCACACCTCGGAGCGCAGCTCCGACCAGGGGGCGTCGGCGCTGCCGGGCAGCGCGCGGACGACGACCTGGGTGCCGGGGTCGATCTCGGGGACGAGCTCGAACGCCACGGCCTTGAGCCGGCGGCGGACGGTGTTGCGCGTCACCGCGGTGCCGACCGTCTTGGCGACGATGAACCCGAACCGCGCCGGATCGCCCGCGGAGGACCGGCGGACATACGTGACGGTGTGCGGTCCTGTGGACCGCACACCGCGACGGACGACTGTCCGGTACTCGCCTCCGTGGACGATGCGATTGGCTCTGGCCAGCACCGCTGGTCGGTACCGCTCGCTGCTAGGCGGAGAGCTCGGTGCGCCCCTTGGCGCGGCGCGCGCTGAGGATGCCGCGGCCGGCACGGGTGCGCATGCGCAGACGGAAGCCGTGCACCTTGGCGCGACGACGGTTGTTCGGCTGGAAGGTTCGCTTGCTCATAATCAGATCTCCACGTACGTGTTCCGCGGCGCGAACCGGCACCACCCGCTCGGGCGGAGACTCGGATCCTCCGGGAAGAAGGGGTGCCCGGCTGCGGAATCCGCTCGGCCTGCGAGGGCCGCACGGACGACACCGGGCAGGCGTCAACTGATTTAAACTACGGCCTGTTCCGCCACCGGTCAAATGTGGACGGCGCGAAACCTCGATCATGCACACGCGACACGGGGTTCCGCGCATTGACACGCGGGTGTCGCTGTGGTGGATTTGTCTCCCGTCGGCTCCGTTCGTTACGGTGTTGAGCCGCAGTTATCCACAGGTGGGATCCGCGTCCTCCCGCGCCCGCACAGGCATCGCTCGAGGCCGGTGGACAACCCTGTGGAGAGAGCGGCACTCGAGACCCGGCTCCGCGCCCGGACCGCGACGCCCCTGCAGCGGGCGGTGACGGGTCCGGCGGAGACGGCGATCCCGCAGCGACTTCACAGCGACAGCACCCAGGACCGGAGACAGATGGCAGACGACACGTCGATGGTCGACGCGTGGAACGTGATCCTCGGCGCACTGTCCCAGGACGAGCGGATCACCGCTCCCCTCTACGGGTTCGTCTCGCTCGTGGAGCCCAAGGGCATCATGGCGGGCACCTTCTACCTGGAGGTCCCGAACGAGTTCACCCGCGGGATGCTCGAGCAGCGCGTGCGCGTGCCCCTGCTCAGCGCGATCGGGACGCTCGACGACTCCTTCGGCGTCACGACGTTCGCCTTCGTGGTGAACCCCGACATCGAGCACGAGCCCCTCAGCTCCCCGTCGTCGCAGGAGTCGATGAACCCGTTCGAGCCGATCACCGCCTCCTCGGCGACGGTCGCGCCGACCCGCGGGGTCGAGGAGCTGCGGACCGTGCCGGCGACCGACACCCGGCTGAACCCGAAGTACAGCTTCGACAACTTCGTCATCGGAGGCTCCAACCGGTTCGCGCACGCCGCGGCCGTCGCGGTCGCCGAGGCTCCCGCCAAGGCCTACAACCCGCTCTTCGTCTACGGCGACTCCGGGCTCGGCAAGACGCACCTCCTCCACGCCATCGGCCACTACGCGATGAGCCTCTACCCGGGGATCCGCGTGCGGTACGTCTCGAGCGAGGAGTTCACGAACGACTTCATCAACTCGATCGCGAACAACCGGGGCAACGCCTTCCACGGCCGCTACCGCAACGTCGACATCCTCCTGATCGACGACATCCAGTTCCTGCAGGGGAAGGCGGAGACGCAGGAGGCGTTCTTCCACACCTTCAACCAGCTGCACGACCACAACAAGCAGGTCGTGATCACGTCCGATCTGCCGCCGAAGGCACTGACGGGCTTCGAGGACCGGATGCGCTCGCGCTTCGAGTGGGGCCTCATCACCGATGTGCAGGCTCCCGACCTCGAGACCCGCATCGCGATCCTCCGCAAGAAGGCGGTCAGCGAGAAGCTGCTCGTGCCCGACGACATCCTCGAGTTCATGGCGTCGAAGGTGTCGAGCAACATCCGCGAGCTCGAGGGGACGCTCATCCGCGTCACCGCGTTCGCGAGCCTGAACCGGACGCCGGTCGACATGTCGCTCGTGCAGACCGTGCTGAAGGACCTGATCACGCTCGACGAGGACAACGTCATCTCGCCGGTCGACATCATCAACCACACCGCGGACTACTTCAAGCTCACGGTCGACGACCTCTACGGCTCGTCGCGCTCGCAGGCCGTCGCCACCGCGCGCCAGATCGCCATGTACCTGTGCCGCGAGCTGACGAACCTCTCGCTGCCCAAGATCGGCCAGCTGTTCGGCAACCGCGACCACACCACGGTCATGTACGCGAACAAGAAGATCTCGGAGCTCATGAAGGAGCGCCGCAGCATCTACAACCAGGTCACCGAGCTGACCACCCGCATCAAGACGAACCGCTAGCCGGCAGTCGTACGGTCCCCGGGACCGCCTGTCGCGGGTGGCGCGCCTGGGGGTCCATCGGCGTACGAGCCCGGTGGTCGGGTGGTCGCTCTCCTTCCTCGCGTGAGGGGAGGCGGAGGCGACGGGGGTCGCGGCGCGAGCAGCAGGACGTCGGTGTCGGCGCGCGTCGAGATCGGGCGAAGGAGCCGGCGGGGGTCTCGATACGCCGCACTGCGGCTACTCGACCAGCATGAACCGCACGTGCTCAAGGGGTCCGGGTGAGCGGCTGAGCGGCCGGCGTGCGATCGGACGGTGTCGATCCGCCGTGCGTTGGCCCGGAGGGCAACGCGGGGGAGAGGGAGCGCGCACTGTCTTCCGGGCCGCTCGGACGGCGGCAGCTGCCCTCGACGGTCTCCGTCGTGACCGGAGAAGTCGTCGACGGACTCCTCGGACCTGCCTCGCGCGCCCCGGACACGCCGCCTCGCGCCCCCCCGGAGGGCCGATTTCCACAGTGTGAGGAACCTGTGGATAACTGTGGACAACCGCCTCGGGACTGTGCGCCGGGAGAGCCCGCCTGTGGAGGGCGACCGGTCGGCCCGGATCGCTCCACAGGGCGTCCACGGGCCCGCTCACACTCCCTCCACAGGGGCAGGTCCCTCCGATCCCACCCAGGAGTAGGGGTCCGAAGCGTTTTCCACAGTTTCCACACGTGTTAACACTGTTAACGCAGTTCTCTCTTTAATGAAGCCTCGACCGGCAACCTCTCCACAGCGGCTCGGGAGTGCTCGGCGGTCCACCCCCTTCCGAGCTCGTCGAGCCCGGCGGGTACGATGGGCGACGGTCTTCGTCCGCGACTCGTCAGGGGTGTACTCGTGAGGTTCCAAGCCAACCGCGATGTCTTCAGCGAGGCGGTGTCCTTCGCGGTCAAGCTGCTTCCGCAGCGCACGACCCTGCCGATCCTCTCCGGAGTCCTCATCGAGGCGACCGCCGAGGGTCTGACGCTGTCCTCCTTCGACTACGAGGTGTCCGCGCAGACGCAGATCGCCGCCGATGTGGAGGAGACGGGGACCGTGCTCGTCTCGGGCCGTCTGCTCGCCGACATCGCAAACCGCCTCCCCAACGCTCCCGTGCGCATCGCCACGGAGGAGTCGCGCGTCTCGGTCTCGGCCGGCTCGGCGCACTTCACGCTCCTGCAGATGCCCGTGGAGGAGTACCCGAGCATCCCCGAGATCGACGCCTCCACCGGCCTCGTCCCGGCCGACGCCTTCGCGGCCGCTGTCTCGCAGGTGGCGGTCGCCGCCTCCCGCGACGACGTGACCCCCGTCATCACCGGCGTGCAGCTCGAGATCACCGAGAACACGATCGGCCTCGTCGCGACGGACCGCTACCGCGTGGCCGTCCGCGAGATCGACTGGGACAACGGGGACAACCCCGCGCCCACCCAGCCGCTCACCGCCCTCGTGCCCGCGCGCACGCTGCAGGAGGTCGGCAAGACCTTCGGCCACTCCGGCACCGTCTCCGTCGCGATCACCAACCGTGACGAGCGCGAGCTGATCGCCTTCACCGCGGACCGCAAGACCGTCACCTCGCTGCTGATCAAGGGCAACTTCCCGCCCGTGAAGCGCCTCTTCCCCGCCTCCGTCGAGAACTACGCGGTCATGTCGACCAGCGACCTCATCGAGGCCACCCGCCGCGTCTCGCTCGTGCTCGAGCGCGAGGCGGCCCTCCGCTTCAGCTTCAGCAGCGACGGCCTCACCCTCGAGGCCATCGGCTCGGAGCAGGCGCAGGCGTCCGAGAGCATCGACGCGATCGTGACCGGCGACGACGTGGTCGTCTCGCTCAAGCCGCAGTTCCTGCTCGACGGCCTCGCCGCCGTCCACTCGGAGTTCGTGCGCATCGCGTTCACGAAGACCGAGAACCCCAACAAGCCCGGCCCCGTCCTGATCACCGCGCAGACCTCGCGGGAGCAGCCCGGCAGCGACAGCTACCGCTACCTGCTCCAGCCCAACCTGCTGCTGCGCTGACCACTCCCCGGATCGCAGAGCCGCGACCGCCCCGCTCCCGACGAGCGCCCGCCCGCCGGACAACGAATCCAGGAAGGTTCACCATGCACATCGGACTCGTCGGCCTCGGCAAGATGGGCGACAACATGCGCTCCCGCCTCCGCTCCAAGGGGCTCGAGGTCACCGGCTACGACCGCAATCCCGACGTCTCGGACGCGGCCTCTCTCGACGAGATGATCGCCGCACTCCCCTCGCCCCGCATCGTCTGGGTGATGGTGCCGGCGGGCGAGATCACCGACGCGGTCGTCAAGGACCTGTCGGAGAAGCTCAGCGAGGGCGACCTCGTCATCGACGGCGGCAACTCCCGCTTCACCGAGGACTTCAAGCACGACGCGCTGCTGAAGCCCAAGGGCATCCACTACATCGACGCGGGCGTCTCCGGCGGCGTCTGGGGACTCCAGAACGGCTACGGCCTGATGGTCGGCGGCCCGAAGGAGCTCGTCGAGTACGCCATGCCCGTCTTCGACGCGCTGCGCCCGGAGGGCCCCCGCGAGGAGGGCTTCGTCCACGTCGGCGAGGTCGGCGCCGGCCACTACGCGAAGATGGTCCACAACGGCATCGAGTACGCCCTGATGCAGGCGTTCGCCGAGGGCTACGAGCTGCTCGAGACCCGCAGCGACATCATCAAGGACGTCACCGGCACCTTCAAGGCCTGGCAGCGCGGCACGGTCGTGCGCTCCTGGCTGCTCGAGCTCCTCGTCCGCGCCCTCGAGCAGGACCCGGACTTCAAGAACATCGAGGGCTACGTGCAGGACTCGGGCGAGGGCCGCTGGACCATCGAGGAGGCCATCAACAACGCCGTCCCGGTGCCCACGATCAGCGCCTCGATCTTCGCCCGCTTCGTCTCCCGTCAGGAGGACTCCCCCGCGATGAAGGCCGTCGCAGCGCTCCGCAACCAGTTCGGCGGGCACTCCGTCAAGGCCGTCGACTGAGTGGGCTGGTGAGGACTGCCTCCGGCAGTCCTCACGGCGGTCGGCTTCCCGAGGGGGGCGCGTTCCGTAGAGCCGGTGACGGACGGCGGACGGCGGCCCGCCGCCCCCGTGAGGCAGGGATGCTCTCACGGAGGCGGCGGGCCTCCGGCCGCCTCCACCCTGCTATCGGCGTCGGGCGGCGAGCCTGCGGCCGCCTTCACGGGCGGGGACGGGGCTCCGCCGATCACGCTGGTCGAGTAACGCCGCGACGGCGCATGGAGACCAGCCCGACGGATGGTCTTGCCAGCATGCTGGTCGAGTAGCCCCGCAGGGCGTGTCGAGATCCGGGGACGAAGGCCTGGTCGGCAGTGGGACAGCGGGCCGCAGGCGCCGGAGCGGGTGGATCGGCCGATCGGGACGGGCGAGGACCCGCAGGGGTGCAGGGAAGGCCCGCGACGACGGGTGGAGGAGAGGAGCGCGACGTGCAGGTGACGCAGCTGGCGCTCAGCGACTTCCGGAACTACGAGTCGGTCGATGTCGAGCTCGTGCCCGGACCGAACCTCTTCGTCGGCCGCAACGGCCAGGGCAAGACGAACCTCGTCGAATCTCTCGGCTACCTCTCCACCCTGGGCTCGCACCGCGTGTCGAGCGACCAGGCGCTCATCCGCGCCGGCCGGGACAGCGCCGTGGTGCGCGCCCGCCTCCGCAACGGCGAGCGCGACCTGCTGGCCGAGGTGCAGATCAACCGCTCCTCCCCCAACCGCGCGCAGATCAACCGCGGCGGGATCAAGCCGCGCGAGCTCCCCCGCTTCTTCTCCAGCGTCCTCTTCGCGCCGGAGGACCTCCTCCTCATCCGCGGCGACCCGTCGGCCCGCCGCCGCTTCCTCGACCAGCTGGTGATCCTCCGCTCCCCGCGGATGAGCGCCGTCCAGGCCGACTACGAGCGGGTGCTGCGCCAGCGCAACTCGCTGCTCAAGTCGGCGCGCGCGAGCGGCGTCCGCGACCCGTCGAAGCTCGGCACCCTCGACATCTGGGACGAGCGCCTGATCGCGCTCGGGACCGAGATCATGCAGTCGCGCCTCACCCTGGTGGAGGAGCTGAGCGGACCGGTGCGCGCCGCGTACGAGGCGGTCGCCGGTGCCGACCAGCGTCCGGTGCTCCGCTCCCGCCTGAGCATCGAGGGCGCGGTCGACGACGACGGCGAGCCCGTGGAGCAGCCGGGCGCCGCGTCACCGGCGGCGGGCGAGGGACTGGCGGAGGCGTTCGCGTCCGCGCTGGCCGGGGTGCGACGCCGCGAGCTCGACCGGGGCGTCTCCCTCGTCGGCCCGCACCGCGACGACGTGCAGTTCGAGCTGAACGCGCTGCCGGCCAAGGGCTACGCCAGCCACGGTGAGAGCTGGTCGTTCGCCCTGGCGCTGAAGCTGGGCGCTGCGGAGCTGCTCCGGCGCGACTCCCCCATGGGCGATCCGGTGCTGATGCTCGACGACGTCTTCGCCGAGCTGGACGCGCGCCGGCGCGAGCGCCTCGCCTCGGTGGTCGCCGACTACGAGCAGGTCCTGATCACCGCGGCCGTCTTCGACGACGTCCCGGAGGCGCTGGCCGCGCACACCGTGCGGATCGAGGCCGGCCGGATCGTCGGCACGGGCGCCGCCGGCGCGCCGATCGCCGTGCCGGAGCCGACCGCACCCGACTCCGCCTCGTCCGATCCGGCGTCCTCCGACTCCGCTCCTCCGGGTCCGGTCTCGTCCGACTCCCCTTCTCCTGGTGCGCGCCGTAGTCGCCGGACGACTTGGTCGACATGCTCTCGTGCGGAGCGGAGGGGGCTGCTGAGCCGTTCGCGTCCAGGTCGTTCGCTGCGGG